>JALSQY010000335.1 GCA_026985035.1 Methylothermaceae bacterium | reverse complement strand
AGAAACGGCCACTGCTGCGTGTTTGAGACGGGTACCCGACTTTTTCACTACCGACTTCAATACTTTGCCAATAGTTTCCACATTAGTGATATTTTTTTCCACCACGGCATCCGGTGGTAACGGCTCAACAGCATAACTTTCGACCCGGTAACGGTCGCCATTTTTACTGAGTTCGATCAACTTTACCGCAGCAGAGCTGATATCTATTCCCAATAAGGGCGGCTTTTTGCGTTTGAATAACATAAATGATTCACTTCCTTCGGGCTGCAAAACAAATCGATCTGGATACCCTGTGTAAACAGTGAACGCTCGCTAAGCGTCCCTGTCGTAGTTTGTAGTATAGTAAAAAAAATAAAGTTGGCAGACATGGCGCATTCGCGCCTCCTAATATATCACTGGGGGAAACGAAACCGATGTTACCCATTGTCATTTCCGGGCCTGGCTCAAACGAAGGAGAAGTCTTGTGAAAAAAATTGCGGATGCTTCACAATCGAAGCACAGGCAGATAAAGATCTGTCACATGCGTTCAAGACATTCTATGGCTTTCGCCCTACGGCCAAAATGGCAGTTAGTCATCACACGGACCATGACTTTTGTCAACCGCGCAATATCAGAATGAAAGTAAGAGGCGATGCCCTCTCGTAAACTTCCAAGCAAAATATGGAGTTACCATTCTCCAGCCATGCGAACTATCTTAAATATACTAGAGATTTCCTAAATTCAGAGTGAATTAATCACTTTGGGTTTACTGTGTAATGTTTATTCCAGCAAGCCGGACTTGTGGGCTTGACTGATCCATTAAAGAACCTCTGAACAAGTCATCCTTGGCTTGTTCAGAGGGCGAAAAACAAAAATTGCGATTTTTGTTTTTCTCACAAAGTCAATCACTGACAGTGAATGACTTTGGCGGCACATACATGTGCCGCAGATGCCTCTGACTTAATCAGAGGCCCCTTAAGCTGGTCACTTTTCCAAAACATCCATTTTTTCAAGGTCGTCATGCGAGGATTATTCAAAGGGTTTTTCTGGATTTTGAGCCTATCGCTACTCATAGGCGGCGCGTTCTTGGCGAGTATTTACTTTCTGTATAATTCTCAATTACCTGATCCAGCTAAGTTACAGGAGGTCAAATATCAATTACCCCTGGAAATCTACAGCCGTGATGGGCAGCTTATTGCTCGGTTTGGAGACAAAAAACGAACTCCGCTTAACATAGCGCAAATCCCCAAGCCCATGATTGACGCTATTCTCGCTGCTGAGGATGCCCGCTTTTATCAACATAGAGGGGTTGACTTGTACGGCATTCTACGGGCAGGCATGGAACTGATCCGCAGCGGTCAAAAACGGCAAGGCGGTAGTACCATCACCATGCAGGTAGCGCGTAATTTCTTTTTAAGCCCTGAAAAAACCTATGAGCGCAAAATCAAGGAAATTCTGCTGGCGCTGAAAATCGAACAATATTTGTCCAAAAATGAAATTCTCGAGCTCTATCTCAATAAAATTTATTTAGGCCACCATGCTTATGGGGTAGCAGCTGCCGCCAACGTTTATTATGGCAAGGATTTGGCTGAACTGAATCTTGCCCAATTTGCGATGATCGCCGGTCTTCCCAAAGCCCCATCGCGCTATAACCCGGTCGCCAATCCCAGCCGGGCACTGGAAAGACGGAACTACATCCTAAAGCATATGCTGGAACACGGGATGATTGATCAACCCGCTTATAATCAAGCCATTGCCCAGCCAGTGACCGCCGCCTTGCATAAACCTGAAGAAACACAATGGGCGCCCCACCTGGCTGAAATGGTGCGGCAGGATTTGTATGCGCGCTATGGTGAGGCGGTTTATTCCGAAGGTTATCGGGTGATTACCACTTTGGATTCAAAGCTGCAAAAAGCCGCTGATGTAGCTGTCAAGCAAGGGCTCCACCAATATGATGAACGTCATGGTTATCGCGGCCCGGAAGGGAGACTACCCCTGAACACGCCCATAGAACAGGCCACGCAATCCCTTTCCAAGATGGGCGTTGTGGGGGTCACTGTTCCTGGCTGGGTAATTTCCATTAATCCCCGGAGCAATTCGGCAAAGGTCCTCTTAGGCCAGGATAATACCATCACTCTAAGCTGGGAAAATATCCGCTGGGCCAAGCCTGTTTTATCCAATAATCGTCTTGGCAAACCCCCGACTTCGGTAAAACAGGTCCTAAAGCAGGGTGATTTAATCCGGGTACGCCGAACCAAGGACAATCAATGGCGTCTGGCCCAGCTACCCGAAGTCCAAGGTGCTTTGGTCGCCGTAGACGGCAGAAACGGTGCCATTCTAGCGCTGGTGGGAGGTTACGACTTTGCCTTGAGTAAATTTAACCGCGTCGTGGATGCTCAGCGCCAACCTGGTTCCGGCTTCAAGCCGGTACTCTACACGGCTGCGTTAGAATCTGGCTTCACCGCAGCCAGCCAATTCAACGATGCCCCTATCATTTATACCGACAATGAGGGGGATTGGCGGCCCCAGAACTACAGTGGACGATTTTACGGCCCTACCCGCCTCCGCGTGGCGCTTAGAAATTCGAGAAACCTGGTATCTATCCGTTTATTGCAAGAGGTTGGCTTAGATAAAGTCATTCAAGTGGCGCAACGATTTGGTTTCAAGCCTCAGCAGTTACCCAAGAGCCCCACCTTGGCCCTGGGCAGTGGCACTGCGACGCCCCTGGACATGGCCCGTATGTTTTCGGTGTTTGCCAATGGTGGTTACCGCATTACACCTTATTATATCGAAAGGATTGAAACCGCCGATGGAACAGTCATTGAGCAATCTCAACCTAAACACGCCTGCTCCCAGTGCCCCAATCCAGCCCCTCGTATTGTGACTCCCAGAGTGCACTACATCATGCATTCCTTGCTGCAGGATGTAGTCAGGCGGGGAACAGCGGTCAAGGCAAGAGTACTGAAGCGGTCGGATCTTGCGGGGAAAACCGGCACGACCAATGATCAGCGCGATGCCTGGTTTAATGGCTACGCCTCGCCTCTGGTCGCGGTTTCCTGGGTGGGCTTTGATACCGCCAAGCCCTTGGGCAATGGCGAAACCGGTGGTAAAGCCGCTTTGCCGATCTGGATTGAATTCATGAAAACCGCTCTCAAAAATCAACCCGAACACCCTTTTCTGATGCCAGAAGGTTTAGTCACCGTCTCCATTAACCCGGAAACTGGATTGCGCGTTACTTCCAATGCCCAGGCAATTCATGAGATATTTAGGGAAGAGTTTATTCCGGCGGAAGAAACAGCCACTTTTCAAGGTGACCCCGAACAGCCCCAAGATTCTGTATTGAATTCATTATTTTGAATGACGATGGAAACCCCTTCCAGAATCCGCCAGCAAATCGCCCAAGTCTGTGCCCGCATTATGATCGAAGAAGGCATCGGCCAATATGCCATGGCGAAAAAAAAAGCCCTCCATAGGTTGGCTTTAGAAGGCAATCAAGACCTGCCGAGCAATGAGGAAATCGATCACGCTTTACAGGAATACCATCGTATTTTCCGCTTTATGAAGCAGCCCCAATTTATTCGGAGATTGCGACGGATAGCACTGGAAACGATGGAGTTATTCCAGGATTTTTCTCCCCGTTTGACAGGGCCCGTATTAGAAGGGACAGCTGGAGATCATAGCCCCATTCTTTTACATCTTTTTCCCGAAACGCCGGAAGAGGTTTTATTGAAGATCAATCAGACCGGCATTCCCTTCAAGGAAAGGCCTTTTGCTGAGGCAGAATTAAATTCAAAGACGCTGAAAATCCCGGTCATTGAGTTATGCCGCGAAGAGCAAGTCGTCAAGATTTTTCTTTATCCAGCAGTAGCTTTGCGGCAATCCCCCAAAAATGCCCCTCCCCGGGCTTCTTTGAAAAAACTTAGAAAACTGCTGGCCAACCAAAATCCCCAGGGATTGTAACGCGTTTAAGGTGCGAAGATTAATTTCGCCTGCGGCACAGCCACTTGTTGGCGGCGCCGGTATCAGGCGTTGGCAAATAGTTTTAATTGCAAATCAAATCATTTACTACCGTATTTACGGCGGAATTTATCCACCCGGCCCGCGGTATCTACAATCTTCTGCTTGCCGGTGTAAAACGGATGACACGCAGAACAAACTTCCACATGAATATCCTTGCCTAAGGTAGATTTGGTTTCAAAAGTATGTCCACAGCTACAAGTGACTGTAATTTCTTTATATTCTGGATGGATCCCAGGTTTCATGTGCTTTACCTCAATCTAGCCCGAAAATTGTATGTTCCGGTTGTTAGCAGCAATATTCAAACAAACTTGTAATTCTATTGAACATGCTGATTTTTTACAAGTGCCACATGCGCTTTGTTAGCCCAAAGCGCACAGACTGCAGAAATACAGAGGAGATATTACATATTGACATATCTTGGACCATCTCCCCCTTCGGGTGGGGTCCAAATGATATTTTGAAACGGATCTTTGATATCACAGGCCTTGCAATGAACGCAGTTTTGGAAATTGATCTGGAATCTCGGCCCTTCCGGTTCCTGGACAATTTCATACACGTTTGCCGGGCAATAGCGCTGCGCTGGCTCATCATACAAAGGCAGGCATTTTTCCACCGGGATGGCAGGATCTTTGAGCTTTAAATGGCAGGGCTGATCTTCCCGGTGATTGGTGTTGGACAGATATACCGACGAAAGGATATCGAAACTTACCTTGCCATCGGCACCAGAATATTCAATGGGTTCGAATTGCGCTGCTGGCTTGAGGCGGGCGTGATCGGGCGTCTTATTGTGGATCGTCCACGGCACCTTGCCTGCCAGAATATTTTGCTCCAACCAACTATACATTCCTCCCACATAGGCACCCCAACGGTTCAAAGCGGGACCGAAATTACGGGTCCGGTAAAGGGCGTCCGCCACCCATGAACTGCGCCAACGGCGTTCAAATCCGGTTACCTCATCATTCCGGCCATTGGCGGCAAATGCTTCGGCCACAGCTTCTGCCGCCAGCACACCGGTTTGCATGGCGGTATGGATCCCTTTCAAGCGGGCATTATCCAGAAAGCCCGCCTCGCAACCAATCAGCAATCCGCCAGGGAATACCGTTTTGGGAATAGATTGCCAGCCCCCTTTGTTCAAGGCCCGGGCGCCGTAACCTAAACGCTCCGCCCCTTGCAAAAGGCCGCGGATCTGTGGATGGGTCTTCCAGCGTTGAAATTCCTGGTAGGGATTCAAATAGGGGTTTTCATAACCCAAGCCCACCACAAACCCAAGGGAGACCAAGTTATCGAGCCAGTGATAAAGAAAACCACCCCCTTCGGTATGCGCATCCAGTGGCCAGCCCCAGGTATGAAGGACTTTTCCGGGATGAAATTTCGCCGGATCAATGCGCCAAAGCTCCTTGAATCCCAATCCATAATGAGGGGGATCACATTGGAACCGGTCTTGCTGTCTCGCTTCATCGCCAGATTCATCGTTGCTGGCATTGTTCCACCCTAACTGAAAGCGTTCTACCAATTCTTTTCCCAAGTGTCCTCGGCAACCTTCGGCAAATAAAGTATATTTTGCCTCGATCAACACGCCAGGCTGAAAATTGTCCTTGGGGTTGCCGTCCCGATCCAAACCCACGTCACCGGTGATCACTCCCGCCACGTTACCTTCGGCGTCGTAATGTACCTCAGCGGCGGCAAATCCCGGGAAAATTTCCACCCCAAAACTTTCTGCTTGCAGCGCCAGCCATTGGCACAGGCGCCCCAGGCTGATGATGTAGCACCCTTGATTATGGAGCGGCCTTGGCACCAGCCAAGGGGGAATTTTCAGCCTCCTGGATTGGTTGGCAAAAAAATGTACTTCCTCCTGGGTAACTGGCGTCATTGGGGGAGGGTCACGTTTTTCCCAATCCGGGAACAATCCAGTCAACGCCACCGGATCCAACAACGCACCTGACAAGCTATGGGCTCCTACTTCCGCCCCTTTTTCCAGGACACAGATGCTCATCTCCCGGCCCGACTCTCGGGTCAATTGCCCCAACCGGCAGGCGGCCGCCAACCCAGCAGGTCCCGCGCCAACAATGGCCACATCAAAATTCAGAATATCTCGCTCAGCCATATTCTCCCCTCTTTCCACTACCGCTCATTTATGCTTCGTCCACAGCCTTCTCCATGGCTTCCACCACCTCTTTCCAATCCGCCACCAACCCTAAATCGGCCACCTCAAAGATAGGCGCATCTGGGTCGGTATTCACGGCCACAATGGTGCCCGCGTCCTTGATCCCCGCCAAATGCTGGATTGCCCCGGAAATGCCAAAGGCGATGTAAACCTCAGGGGCAATGATCTTGCCGGTCTGTCCTACTTGCAGTTCGTTGGGCACAACCCCTGCGTCCACCGCTGCCCGAGACGCACCCACGGCGGCACCCAAACGGTCCGCCAACCGGAAAATACGCTCGAAATCCTCTTTGCCTCCCACGCCACGCCCGCCGGAAACAACAATCCTGGCAGATTGCAGATCCGGCCTGTCACCTTTTTCACTATGGAGTTTTTCAAAACGAGTATGCTCAGGTATTTGCACGTCTAAATGCATCGCTTCCACCGGCGCGGCCTGGGGCATTTCTTCAACCGGCTTAAACGAGGCTGGGCGCACGGTCGCCACCACTTTTCCCTCCGGGGCTTTGACGGTGGTCACCGCATTCCCGGCGTAGATGGGACGGTCAAAAGTGAAGGGATCGCGCACTGTCATGATGTCGGTAATTTGAGGTACGCCCAACAACGCCGCCACCCGGGGCAGAAAATCCCGGCCAAAGGTCGTGCCCGGGGCGAAAATATGGCTGTAGCCCGCCGCCAGGGAAACGACTTGAGGCGCTAATACACAGGCCAGAGGATGTTGGTTTGCCGGATGATTGATCAGCAATACCCGGCTCACCCCTTGCAAACGGGCCGCGGCTGCGGCGATATCCTCTCCCTCACTGGCAAAGACCGCCACATCCAATGCTTCCGGCTCCAATGCCCGGGCACAGGCCAGTGTCCGGGCCGTGGACGGGTTCAGCACCTCACCATCGTGCTCGGCAATCACCAACAGCTTGGTCATGACAACACCCCCATTTGCTTGAGTTCGGTGATTAATTCTTCTATGGAAGCCAGTTTCCGGCCTGGTTTCCGGGGGGGCGGGGGCTCGGTTTTGACAATTTCCAATTGGGGGGCCATAGCCACAGACAGATCGTCTAAGGTCAAAATATCAATGGGCTTGCGCCTGGCTTTCATGATATCAGGGAGTTTGACATAGCGGGGCTCATTCAAGCGCAGATCGGCGGAAATGATGGCTGGCAGCCGTACCGATAATTCCTCCAATCCGGCATCCACTTCCCGGCTTACCCTGACCCAACCGTCGGCCAGCTCCAGTTTGGAAACAAAAGTCGCTTGGGGCCAGTCTAACAATCCAGCAAGCATTTGCGGGGTTTGCGAACAATCATCGTCAATGGCCTGCTTGCCCATGAGTATCAAATCGGGCGCTTCCCGCTTGACGATAGCCTCTAACACTCGGGCTATGTTGATGGGTTGTAAATCTTGATCCGTGTCCACTCGCAAAGCATGATCCGCGCCCATGGCCAAGGCCTGGCGCAGTTGTTCCTCGGCTTGTTTGCCGGCGACGGTCACCACAGTAATGGATTCCGCCAGCCCTTTTTCCTTGAGCCGGATGGCTTCTTCCAGGGCAATCTCATCAAACGGATTGATGCTCATTTTGACCCCTTCCAGCATAACCCCGCTGCCGTCGGGCTTGATCTGGATCCGGACGTTGTAATCGACGACCCGTTTGATTGCGACTAGTATTTTCATAACCGCCTCCGTAACATTACAGATTGAATAACGCTACCATTGCCTTGCAGCAAACGCAAAACTGACATGACTGATACCGCCCCCATTTTTATCGATACCTCTGATTCATTGGAGCAACTATGCCAGCAATTGGAAACCAGTTCCTGGCTGGCCATCGACACGGAATTCCTGCGCGAATCCACCTATTATCCGCAATTTTGCTTGCTTCAAATCGCAACGCAAGACACCGTCGCCTGTATTGACCCGTTGCATCTGGAGGATCTGGCTCCCTTGTGGCGGCTTTTATACCGGCAGGATATCGTCAAGGTATTTCATGCCGGCCGGCAAGATCTGGAGATTTTCTATCACCTTCATGGCGAACTACCCATGCCTGTGTTCGATACCCAAATAGCCGCGCCGCTGTTGGGATTCTCAGACCAGATCGGCTATGCCCAATTGGTGGCCGAGGTGCTTGGTGTCCAACTGGAAAAGGGCCACAGTAGAACGGATTGGCGCAAGCGCCCTCTCAGCCCTCAACAGATCCGCTACGCCGGCGACGATGTGCGCTATTTAGGCCCCATGTATCTCAAAATCCGGCGGCAACTGGAAAAACTCCATCGTTTGTCCTGGCTGGAAGAAGACTTCGCCAATCTGACAGATCCAGCCACTTATGCCAATCCCCCGGAAAATGCCTGGCGCCGAATCAAGGGCGCGCGCAAGCTCAAGGGCAGACAATTGGCCATTCTTAGACGGCTGGCGGCTTGGCGCGAACGTGCTGCGGTAGAACAAAACCTGCCCAGGGGATGGGTATTGAAGGATGACATCCTTTGCCAAATCGCCCGTTTAAGACCCGAATCCCCACAAGCCCTCGCCCAGCTGCGAGGTATCGGCAGCAAGACCGTCAAGCGCCATGGTGAAACCATTTGCCGACTGGTTTCAGAAACCACTGCCAAGGAGGTTCAGGAACCCCCTTATCAACCACCAACGAGAACGCCGGAACAGGAAGCCCTGCTAGACCTGCTCAGCGCCGTGGTCCGGCTGCAGGCGGCAGAACACCGGGTCAATCCTGCCGTTTTGGCCAGCCGTAAGGATC
>JALSQY010000334.1 GCA_026985035.1 Methylothermaceae bacterium | reverse complement strand
CATCGGATCTATTTCGAGGAATGCGGTAATCCTAAAGGCTTGCCAGTGGTTTATCTTCATGGCGGCCCAGGATCGGGTTGCCAACCGGATCACCGGCGTTTGTTTGACCCTGAAATGTACCGGATTATTCTGGTTGATCAGCGGGGCGCCGGGCGCTCGCAGCCTGCGGGCGACCTCAAGGATAACAATACCTGGAAATTAGTGGACGATCTGGAGTCCATCCGCCAGCAGTTGAAGATTCCCCGTTGGATTATTCTGGGTGGGTCGTGGGGGGCGGCCTTGGCGTTGGCCTATGCCCAGACTTATCCCATCCGTGTCATGGGCATGATTTTGCGGGGGACGTTTCTGGCCCGTCAGCGTGATCTGGATTGGTTCGTGGGTGACGGCGTCAGGCGTATTTATCCAGACTATTGGAATGATTTGATTCACAGCTTGCCAGTGGGTGGGTGGAATGATTTTATTCAAAGCACGTATAAAATCCTAACCGGGCACAATGAGGCGCTGCAAATACGAGTGGCCCTGGCTTGGAACAAATGGAGCTTGGTGGTCACTCTGGGTGTGGAAGCTGCTGAATCCCAGGCGGACCCTGTTGCATTACTCCCCAAAACGAAAATTGAGTTACATTATGCGGCGCACCAGTATTTTCTGGAAGAAGATCAACTACTGCGTCATTGCGACAGGATTCGAACCCTGCCGTGCATTATTATTCATGGCCGGCGGGATCTGGTGTGCCCGGTGGAATCCGCCTATGCCTTACAGCGGCGCTTGCCAGGGGCGGAACTCAAAATTCTGGAACATTCCGGCCATATCGCCGCCGGTGAAGAAATGATTGATGCCCTGGTGCAGGCCACCGAGCGAATGGCGGAAAGACTGGCATGAGCATTCCCGAAAAACGTTTGATCGTCGCCCTCACTGGTGCTACCGGGGCGGTGTATGGCGTGCGGATTTTGGAATTGTTAAAGCCGCTCGCCAGCTGGGAAACCCATTTGATTATCTCCAATGCCGGAGTAGTCAATCTTCAGCACGAAATGAAGATGAAGCGGCGTCAACTTCAGGCCCTGGCCGATGTGTATCATGATGTCAATGATATCGCCGCTTCCATTGCCAGCGGCGCCTATAAAATCGACGGCATGGTGATCGCTCCGTGCTCGATGAAAACCCTGGCGGCGGTGGCGCATGGCTATGGCGATAACCTCATCACCCGCGCCGCTGATGTGACATTGAAAGAACGGCGGCCATTGCTGCTGGTGCCCAGAGAGACCCCGCTCAATTTGGCGCATCTGCGCAATATGGTGAGCGTGACCGAGATGGGCGGCATTATCTTCCCGCCCTTGCCCGCCTTTTATGGCCGGGAAAAAACCCTGGCGGAAATGATTGACGAAAGCGCCGGCAGGATTTTGGGTTTTTTCGGCATCGAAATCGACGGCTTGGTGGAAAGCTGGGATGGGTTGTAAATGCCCTGTTTGGACCCCGGCAGGCTGCGTAGAGTTTACAGCCGAGTTGGATTTATGAATTGGCCAGCACCTGATAGATTGCCGAAGCCAGGCGGTTCAAATCTTCATTTTTCATCACATAAGCCGGCATGGTGTAAACCAGTTTGCCAAAGGGACGCAGCCAAATTCCCTTATCGACAAAATGAGGGGTAATGACGGCCAAATCCACTGGCTGCTTCATTTCCACCACGCCGATCGCGCCAAGCACCCGGACATCTTCCACCGAAGCCAATTGCCGGCAAGGTGCCAGTCCTTGCTTTAATTCTGCCTCGATGCGCTGTACCTGATTTTGCCAGTCCGATTCCTGTAACAAATCAATACTCGCCGCCGCTACCGAACAAGCCAGCGGATTGGCCATGAAGGTGGGGCCATGCATGAAACAACCAGGGTCGGCGTGACTGATGGT
>JALSQY010000333.1 GCA_026985035.1 Methylothermaceae bacterium | reverse complement strand
GGCCTGGATGTGGTGGATTATTGTGCGGCCAATCCAGTGGATTTGGTGTTGCTGGATATTTGCATGCCGGTCATGGATGGTCTGGAAGCGGCGCAAAAATTGATTCGACTGCCAATGCCGCCGGCGATTGTGTTTGTCACCGCTTTCGAAGATCATGCCTTGCAGGCATTCGAGGCGGAAGCTGTGGATTATTTGCTCAAACCAGTCCGGAAAGAGCGTTTGGCGGCTACCTTGAAGCGGGCACAGATTTGGATGGCGGCTCGCAGGCAAGGTGATTCGCTGACGGAGGGGCGTCGCCGCCACGTTTGCGTCAAGCACCAGGGCAGGCAAGAGCTGATTCCTATCGAAACTATTCGCTATTTCCGGGCCGATCAAAAATACGTGGTGGCGCGCACGGAAAATCGGGAAGTCCTGTTGGACGAGTCCCTAAAATCCCTGGAAACGGCTTTCGCCGACGCCTTTATTCGCGTTCACCGCAACGCCTTGGTGGCCTCTGCCTATATAAAGGGTGTCCAGCGCGATACCCAAGGCAGACATTGGGTCATTTTGGACGGGGTGACAGAAAAGCTGGAAGTCAGCCGCCGTCACGTCAGTTTGGTAAAACGCTATCTCCAAAGCAATGCCGTCGTTACCGCATAAGTCATATTGACGACAGTGCCTTCAGTCAACCCAGGGCAATCGCATGAACCGATTCTTCCCTCTCCCTTTGGGATAGGGGGTTCAATATATCAAGTATGAACGGGAAAAACGGCAGTCGTGCGATTGCCCTGTCAGTCAACCTCATCTAAGAAAAAATCCGCCAGCATTTTGATACAATGAAACGCTTGTATAGTGTTGGCGTGATTTGTGACAACCACCATTCGCATAGCAACCCGTAAAAGCCCGCTGGCCTTGTGGCAGGCAGAGCACGTTGCCGCCCGTCTGCGGGCTCTCCACCCCGAGATCACGGTTGAATTGGTCAAAATGACCACCCGTGGCGACCGGATTCTGGATGCCCCCTTGGCCAAAGTTGGCGGCAAAGGTTTGTTTGTCAAAGAGCTAGAGCAAGGGTTACTGGAAGGGCGGGCGGATCTGGCTGTCCATTCCATGAAAGATGTCCCTGTGGACTTGCCGCCAGGGTTACATATCGGCGCTATTCTCGCCCGCGAGGATCCGCGGGATGCGTTTGTCAGCCAAGCATTTGCCAGCATGGAAGACTTGCCCAGTGATGCCCGCATTGGCACGTCCAGTCTCAGGCGGCAATGCCAATTGCTGCAGCTATTCCCAGGATGGCGCATCACCCCTTTACGCGGCAATGTTGGAACCCGCATGGCAAAACTGGAAGCGGGAGAGTTCGATGGCATCATTCTCGCCGTGGCAGGGTTGAAAAGGCTTGGCTGGGCAGACAAAATCACCCAGATGATTGATCCCGGGCTGAGTCTTCCGGCAATTGGCCAAGGCGCTGTCGGTATCGAGTGCCGCCGTGACGACTCGTTAATCAATGAATTGATTGCTCCTCTTCACCATAAGACAACGGCCACTTGCATTGCAGCGGAGCGGGCCATGAACGCGCGTCTCGAGGGGGGGTGTCAGGTACCTATTGCCGGTTTTGCGGAAATAGAGGGAGAGTGTTTGAGTATTCGCGGGCGGGTCGGCAATCCCGACGGATCGGAACTGATATCCGCCCAGGCCACCGGTGTTATCAGTCAGGCGCAGTGGTTGGGAGAATCGGTGGCGGAGACGTTACTGGCCCGGGGGGCGGACCGGATCCTGCAAGCGGTGTATCATGGTTGAGAACCATAAGCTCGAAGGGATTAAGGTATTGGTCACCCGGCCGGAACCGCAAGCTGACCGGTTATGCCGGTCTATCCAGGAAAGGGGCGGGATTGCGTATAATTGCCCCATGATTGACATTATCCCGATACAACCTGCGTTGCCTCTTGCCGAGTGGAAAGGGTATGATTGGCTGGTTTTTGTCAGTGCCAACGCGGTTCGATTTGCTTTGGCGGCGGGAATGGCGCCCATGGCGGATATCCAGATCGCGGCGATAGGCCCGGCGACGGCTGCGGCATTGGAAAAAGCGGGGTTTCAAGTGACTTGCCAAGCGCCGCCGCCCTTTACTTCCGAAAGCTTGTTGTCACTGCCTGCTTTACAAAGGGTTGCCGATAAAGAGCTGCTCGTTGTTCGGGGGCAGGGTGGGCGCGAGCTCTTACCAAAGGCATTGGCGGATAGGGGAGCGGCAGTGACAATGGTAGAGGTTTATCGTCGAGCCTTCCCCAAAAAGCAAGTGTTAGAAAGATTACACAGGGCGCTCTCTGAAAATATTACGGTCGTGACGGTGACCAGCGGAGAAATTCTCGCTAACCTCAAACAGGCCGCTGGTGGGATGCTTGGACGATTGCTTCCATTGCCTGTTATAGTCATTAGTGAGCGCTTGGCGTGCCTGGCGCGAAGTGAAGGTTTCAGGCAAATTATTTTGGCTGAATCGGCCAGTAATGTTTCGATATTGAGAGCGCTGGAACAATGGCGGTTGGCCACAGCAGAATCATAATCAGGCGAACAAGTTAAGGAAAGACCATGGCAGATTTGCTCCACGGCGATAATTTTCATGAAGATGAAGTAGGTTCAAGGCTGGGTCTTTGGATCACCATTGTTTTGGTGATTCTGTTATTTGGCTTGGTGGGGGCCGGGTTTTACCTGTTTCAAATGTTGCGCGCAGAGCAGGCGGGGCTGGGCGGCAAGCTCGGCAAGGAAGGAATGCGCGTGATCGAAGTGACCAAGCAGATCACCAATCTGCAAAAAGAAGTCGCCACCTTGCACACCCAGGTAGCGACACTGGATAAAAAACTGTCTGTCCGGGACGAGCATTGGGAAAAGATGCTGGCGGATCAGGCCAAAGTGTTTGATGAAAAGCTGGAAGCGTTGAAAAAGCAGCTGGAGCTCAGTCATAGCAAGTTGGCCAATAAAATCCAGGCGGTGCAAAATCAGTTCAACAAGACCCAGGCCGATGTCTTGATTGCCGACGCCGAATATCTGCTTGGTGTCGCGAATCAAAATCTGCGTTTGGTGGGCGATGTAAAATCCGCCCTGGCCGCACTCCAGGCGGCGGATCAGTTGCTCCGCCAAAGCGGCGATCCGGCGGTTTATAAAGTGCGAACGGCACTGGCCAAGGAGATCGAAGCGCTCAAAGCAGTCCAGGCGCCGGATATTGTCGGCATTTCAGCCAAGTTGGTCAGCCTGCAAGACAAAGTCGAGTCTTTGCCCTTGGCATTGCCTCACATGGGCAAAGTGGCTGTTTCCAAACAGGAAGCTGCCGGCAAAGCGCCCAAAACTGGCGAAGACAAAGGGCTTCTGGAAGAGTGGAAAGAAGTGCTCACCATCCGCCGCCGGAAGACGGGCCGCCCTGTGGAAGCGATATTGACGCCCGAAGAAGTGGAGGCGATCCGTCATGCCTTGATTTTGAAGCTGGAAACCGCCCGTTTTGCCGCGGTGCGTGGCCAGCAGGATTTGTACAAGCACAGTTTGGAATCCGCCAAACAGTGGGTGAAGCGCCATTTCGACACCAAGGCCCAGGCTGTGAATGATTATTTGGCTCAATTGGATACCTTGGCCAACGCGCCGGTCTCGCTCAAGCTTCCCGAGATTGGCAAGTCGCTCCAGCTGCTGCAACATTTGCCCGCATTGCGGCTGGAACAAACCAGCCTCTCGGGGAGCCCGGCCAAACAATAATAAGGAGTTGCCGTGAAGGCGTTGAAGAAGCAAATCATCATTTGGTCGGTGATCCTGCTGATGGCAGTGATCGCCGCGATCCTGCTGCCCCGCCTGAAACTGCTGGACGATGCCGGTTATGTTCTGATTGGTTGGGGACAGTGGGAACTGGAGTTGACACTGGTGACACTGATTTTGATCTTTGTCATTGGTTTCATCCTCTTTTATTCGGCAATACAGTTGGTCAATCTGCTTCTGCGATTGCCGGTTCAGCGGCGCCAGAAAAGAGATATCGAGCGCATGGAGTCCTCGCTCAGATCCTTGCTGGAGGGTTTGGAGCAGTCAGCCGAGGGTAATTGGGAACAGGCGGAAAAAACCTTGATCGAAAGCGCGGCGGTCAGCGGCCAGTCTCTGGTTCATTATTTGACTGCCGCTCATGCCGCTCATCGCCGTGGCGCTACCCGGCAGCGCGATGAGTATTTGAAACAGGCCTATGAGGCCGCGCCAGACGGGGAAGTGGCCATCCGAGTGACCGAGGCGGAGTTTCATTTAACCAACCAAGAGTTTGAGCGGGCGCTTCAGTGTTTGCTGCAAGTTCGCAAAATCGCGCCCAACAACGCCCGGGCACTGCGGTTGCTGCACGAGGTTTACAGCAAGCTGGAGGATTGGGAATCCTTGCGAAAACTGCTACCCGCCTTGCACAAAAACAAAGTGCTGATGGAGGCAGAGGTCAAGCTGCAAGAGCTGGAAGCGGTAAGCGAACTGATCAAACAAAAAAGCAAAGTCAAGGATGTCGCTGGCCTCAAGGAATTGTGGGAAAGCTTGCCGGAACATGTAAAGGATGCCCCCGGCTTGCAGGCGTCTTATTTCGCGGCCATGATTGACAATGGCGCCGGCCCTGAAATTGAGCCTCAACTACGGGCGGCTTTGGACAAACAATGGCAGGAAACGATGGTAGTGCTATACGGCTGCATCGAAATGGAAAATGCCGCCGATCAATTAAGCCGCGCCGAAGCCTGGTTGCAAAAACATCCTTCCGATGCCGTGTTATTGCGGGTTTTGGGTAAGCTGGCATTGAGAGTTGGCGACACCGAAAAAGCCTTGGACTATTTGACCCGCTCTCTGGAACAGACCCCCACCGTGGAGGCCTACCGCCTGCTGGGTGATCTGTTTATGAAGAAAGGTGAAATGGAGCACGCCTGTGAATGTTTCCGTCGGGGGTTGATGCTGGCATCCAAGGCGGTGATCGAAGAGATCGAAGCCCATCCCGAGGGCGGTTGACAGGGACCTGGGTTTCAGCGCTTCCCGGGAAAGTGACAAGACGGTGATCCGGCCGTCTTCCTCTAGGTAAGCATTTCAACCGATGCCCAATTGATCCCAGATATCATCGATTTTCTGTTTGACGGCTGGCGTCATGGTAATGGGCTTGCCCCATTCACGGTTGGTTTCGCCGGGCCACTTGTTGGTGGCATCGAAGCCGATTTTTGATCCCAGTCCCGCCACCGGCGAGGCAAAATCCAGATAATCGATTGGCGTATGTTCGATGACGGTGGTGTCGCGGGCCGGGTCCATGCGCGTGGTCATGGCCCAGATCACGTCTTTCCAGTCCCGGATATTCACATCGTCGTCGGTGACAATCACAAATTTGGTGTACATAAACTGGCGCAGGAACGACCACAATCCCAGCATGACCCGTTTGGCGTGGCCGGGATATTGTTTTTTCATGCTGATGACGGCCAGACGGTAGGAACACCCTTCCGGCGGCAGATAAAAATCGGCGATTTCCGGGAACTGCTTTTGCAGGATCGGCACAAAGACTTCATTCAAGGCAACGCCCAAAACAGCCGGTTCATCGGGCGGGCGGCCGGTATAGGTGCTGTGGTAAATGGGGTTTTGACGCTGGGTGATACACTCGATGGTAAAGACCGGGAAAGTTTCCACTTCATTGTAATAGCCGGTATGGTCGCCGAAAGGTCCTTCCGGCGCGGTTTCGCCAGGATGGAGAAAACCCTCCAGGACAATTTCCGCGCTCGCCGGTACTTGAAGATTGGAAAGCCTGGCTTTTACCACCTCGGTCTTGCCGCCGCGCAACAGCCCGGCGAAGGCGTACTCTGACAAGGTATCCGGCACCGGGGTCACCGCCCCCAAAATGGTTGCCGGGTCGGCGCCCAGGGCGACGGCAACGGGAAACGGTTCGCCGGGCCTGGCATGTTGCCATTCCTTGAAATCCAGCGCCCCGCCCCGGTGAGCCAGCCAGCGCATGATGACCTTGTTGGGAGCAATGACTTGCATCCGGTAGATGCCAAGATTCTGTCTTTCCTTCAGCGGTCCCCGGGTGATGACCAGCGGCCAGGTAATCAAGGGCCCTGCATCTTCCGGCCAGCAAGTCTGAATCGGATAGCGCCCCAAATCCACATCGTCTTTTTCATGGATTTCCGTCTGGCAAGGCGCATGGCGCAAAACCTTCGGCGCCATATTGAGCACCTGCTTGAAAATCGGCAGCTTCTCCCACGCGTCTTTCATGCCCTTGGGCGGGTCCGGTTCCTTCAGGAAGGCCAAAAGCTTCCCCACTTCCCGCAAGGCTTCGACCGAATCGGCGCCCATGCCCATGGCCACCCGTTCGGGGGTGCCGAACAAATTGCCCAAGAGCGGAATCGAGGAACCTTTAGGGTTCTCGAACAGTAAGGCGGGCCCCCCCATTTTCAAAGTCCGGTCACAGATTTCCGTGATTTCAAGAAAGGGATCGACCTCCAGTGGTATCCGCTTGAGCTGGCCTTGCTGTTCGAGTTGGCGGAGAAAATCCCGCAGATCGTGATAGCGCATTTTGGTGGTTACTGGAATTGTTTTTGCGACACGGGAATCAGGCTGCCGCCGAGGAAAAAGAATAACATATCCCCGCTGATGGTCATGACGCGCAACAGCATGGCAATCAATGCCGCCGGTGCGTCGGGCGACAAGTGCTGCAGGCCCAGGACAATGACGCTTTCTCTGACGCCCAGTCCCGAGGGCGCGCCCGGGGTCAAAAATCCCGCCAGCCAGGAAAGCGCAAAAATCCCCACCAGATGAAATGCCGGAACCGGTTCCAGTGCCCTGCTATCGAAAAGGGTACCCAGCGCTACAAGCAACAGTCCGGCAATGATGAAAAAAAGCAAGTAATTCAAGTATGCCTGGAATAAGGCAATTGCTACTTGCCCGTTCAGCAAGTGGGGCCAACGATTTTTGGTCAAATGACGGGCCACTAACAGGATAAGGATCGCCAGCAGCGCAAATGGCCAAAAATAGGACGGGTAATTTTGCTTTTGCAGAAGACCAAAGCTGAGCGCCGTGGGTATGGCAACCGTCGTGGCCGCCGCTACCAGGCCCACAAACTCATACAATGTGGAAGCGGCCAGAACATTGTGGCTGATGCCGAATTGACGCCCCATGATTTGCCGTCCCACCACGTGGAAAAAGTTACCGGGAAGGTACTTGCCAATCTGGCTTTGGGCGAATACACCGACGGGAATGGACCATCTCAGGCCGCTGACGCCCAAGCCTTTGAGCAAGCTGTGCCAGGCGCTGGCCAAAAACAGGCAAGCGAAGGCATATCCAATGCAACCTGCCGCCATGACTCCGATGGCCAGCCCGTCGGGCCGCCAGTGGCGAATGGTTTGCCATTCGCTGTTCAGCCGCAGGGCAACGAAGTACAAGGACGCTCCCATGACCGCCCAGCCCAGCCAGGTCATCCCCTGCTTAAAGGAAACTTGTCGAAGACTCACGAGCGGCAACGTTTGCTGCGCCCCAGCGTTATGGTCCAGGGAAGAGGGGAGCGAATTTCGATCAACTCGAATTCCCTGGCGACAAAATTCAAGAAGGCCTTTTTCGACCAGTGCTGGATATGCCCGGGACTATTGCCCCAGTTTTTGACGTGGGCGCCGCGCAGGAAATTGAGAATCCGCCACAACGGCTCCCGGGGCACACTCATCAGGGCATAAGGGCGTGCCAGTTCGGCCAGTTTGGCCAGGCCTTGGGCGGGATCTTCCAGGTGCTCCAACACTTCGCAGCAAATCACCAGCGGGGCGGTGTGCTGGTCGGATGACAGGTCGGCGATGTTTTTTGCCTCGAAAGTCACCCTCGGGGAATTCAACTGCCCGCGGGCGATATCGATAATGGTGGGCGATAGATCAGTGGCATGGATCTTGGCCTGGGTATGGTCCAGCAAAACCTGGGTGATATGTCCTTCCCCGCATCCTACTTCCAAAATTGCTTTGGGGCTGACCGAAGCCGCCAGTTCCGCCACGGCCTGGTCGAAGGTTTTCAGCAGATACCGGGCCACGGGGTTTTTGGTTTCGTATTTGTCGGAGCCTGTCCCCACCACGATACCGTTTTCAATCAGGGGCGTTTTTCTCGGTTTCATGGATTGTCGCCTCCTGTCCGGTCCAGGATGGCGAACTCGGGCGGTTTTTTACTGGCGTGGTGGGTGATCAGTTCCGCCAGCAGGCCGACGGAAATTAATTGAATCGACAGGATGACCAGTAAAATCCCGACAAAAAACAAGGGGCGGGTGCCAATGGGCCTGACCCCAGCGAACCACAGTACCGCCAGATAGGCCAGAATGGCTCCGCCCAACAGGCCGGAGGCGATGCCGAGCCCGCCAAACAGATGTCCCGGTTTGTGGCGGTAGCGGGTAGTGGCCAGGACGGTCAAAAGGTCCAAAAAGCCTCTTGCGTAGCGTTCCCACCCATACTTGGAAACCCCGTGCTTGCGGGGGTGGTGTTTGACCGGAATTTCCCCGATTCTGAAACCCAGATCGTGGGCCAGCACCGGCACATAGCGGTGCAGTTCCCCATAGAGCTTGAGGCTTTGCAGTACTTCCCGGCGGTAAGCTTTGAAACCGCAATTGAAATCGTGCAACGGTACGCCGCTCAGCCAGGCGGTGATTTTGTTGAAGAGCCGCGAAGGCAGGGTTTTGGAAAGGGGGTCTTTACGGTTTTGTTTCCAGCCGGAGACTAGGTCGTAGCCTTCATCGAGCTTGGCCAGAAGGCGGGGGATCTCTGCCGGATCGTCCTGCAGATCAGCGTCCATGGTGATGATGATATCCCCGTGGCTGGCTTGAAATCCCGTTGCCAGCGCAAACGCCTTGCCGAAGTTGCGCCGCAGCCGCAGCGCAATGACATGGTCTGGGTGATCGGCCGCCAGGGACTCCATCACTTCCCAGGTTTTGTCGTTGCTGCCGTCATCCACCAATATCACTTCGTAATCATGGTCCTCGATCGGTTCGGTGACAGCGGCGATTTTTTGATAAAGCGTTTTCAGGGTTTCCGCTTCGTCCTTGGCGGGTATGACAAAACTGATCAA
>JALSQY010000332.1 GCA_026985035.1 Methylothermaceae bacterium | reverse complement strand
CTATAATCAACAGATCCCACAGAAGGCACTCGGCCATGTGCCTCCCATCCAGGCACTCAAGCAATGGCAGGCCAAGCGCCCCGATCTCTTCAAAAAGCGCGTATATAATCTCGCGGGTCTTGACACTTGGCCAGATAATCGGCCGCACCCATGCGCATCGCCTCCATCGCGCTACTGACACTGGCATAGGCCGTGATCAACAACACCGAGGTGTTATTCCCCGCCTCGGCGATGAGATCCGTCCCCGGCCGTCCCGGCAAACGCAGATCCGAGATCAATCGAAATTCTGCGGGGAATACCGCTCCACGGCCTCTTCCACGGAACCACAGCTACTGACCGTATAGCCCGCCCGTGACAACGCCCGCTCCAGCGCGGCGCGAATCACGGGCTCATCCTCGACCAGCAAAAGGTATCCGCTACCCCGCCCGGGCATTTCAAAGCGATTCGATTTGGCCTCGCCACCAGCACGAGGGCTCGGCCCGGAGGCAACCGACCGCCCAGCCCCCGGGCGAGCACTTGCGCTTGCTATTCTCGCTCCCCGAATGCGCGCACCTGTTCATCCAGGATCACCAGCAGCAGGGGGATTTGTGAGCGGACATCAGCATCCTCGATCTTGTCCAGCTCCCCCAACAGAGAGTCCGCCAAATTCTTGAGCACCTCCAATAACTCGGCATAATACTCCTTCGGACCAATCTCACCCGCAGCCCGCCTCTGCTTGGCCGCCTGAATCGCCGCGGCCATCTGTGCCGCCGTCTGCTCCATATCCACATGACCTCCTCATCTCTCAGGGCCGCCCCAAAGACAGCCCACTTCAAGCACTCCAAACCGCTCAACCAAAACCATCTCAAAGCAACCGCGCAATCTCCTTGGCCGCGCGGGAAATATCCAAAAACACCAGCCCTAGCTTGGCCTCCTTCTTCGCCAATACAGCCAACACCGCCTCATCGCCCGCGTCCCGCACCAGAACATAACCATCACTACCCGTGATCATGATCTGATCCAAACCCCCGCGGTTCAACTCCTTGCCCGTGCGCTCGCCCAAGGCCAGCAAGGCCGCGCTCATCGCCGCCACCCGGTCCTCCTCCACGTTCGAAGGCAGCAATGAGGCCATCATCAAACCATCCCGAGATACCACCGCAGAGGCCTCGATATCCCCAGAAGAACCATTCAAATCACTCAAAATCTCCATCAACGCGTCTGTTTTCATACACACTCTCCTCTATGCGTTATGTTACGAACTCCACCATCCGAACCGGCTGATGTTTCATCACCCAGGCCCGTTGTGGATCAGCTTGCCTGGCCGCCGTAACGGCGCCACAACAGCCAGACGATGTCACGAAACCATGGACCCTTCATACGCGGCTTGCCCACCACCACCGCAGTGATCTGCTGCGGCCCAATCCGCATGGAAAAAAAACAGATTGGCACCTTGTTGGCCACATCCAACACACAAGGCAGCGCATGCTCCACTCCCAACACGCGGCTCAATGTGGTCTCCTCATGCGAAAGCGCCCCCACCAGCTTGGCCGACAACGCGGCCAACGCATCGGTGAGACCCTCGTCGAAGCCCGCCACGGCCAGACTCAAGCCGCGATGATCCAGCAATATGCCACGGCCCTGAGGAGACCAGCTCGCCAGCAAATTAGCCAAATGTTGCTCAAAGGACTCGGAAGGCAAACACCGTGAGCTGCTTTCGACTGTCAAATACCCCTTGCGCACGGAATCCGACAAACGAGCCTGTGCATCGTGCATATCCAATTTCCAAACCTTGGCGGCCTGCGAGGCCAAGCTCTCCCATTCGGGAGCACACGGCTCACTCAAGACCCACGGCAGCAGTTGTAACGCGCGCCCCCCATGCCGCCCCGACACTAGCGCATAACAACCTAGCGAGGTGGGGACGAGATAACGTGCTTCGGCCATCCTAA
>JALSQY010000331.1 GCA_026985035.1 Methylothermaceae bacterium | reverse complement strand
TAAGAAACACCTCTTCCAGCTTTGCAGAGATTGACCGCTTTCATGAAATGACCAGCCAAATCGATAATATCATTGCCGATCCCGATTTAGGCGTGGGCAAATCCCTGGAAAATTTCTTCAATGCGGTCCATGACGTGGCCAACGACCCAACTTCCATCGCCGCCCGGCAAACCCTGATGACCGAGGCAGGCACTCTGACCGACCGTTTCAATACCCTGAACGGGCAATTACAAACCATGGATTCCCAGGTCCAACACGAAATCCAGAATCAGGTCAGCGAAATCAATTCCCTCTCGGAACAAATCGCCACCCTCAATCAGAAAATCGTGTATGAGGTAGGAAAATCCCAGGGCAAACCACCCAACGATCTGCTCGACCAACGCGATGCCTTGATCACCCAATTGTCGGAAAAAATCGATGTGACCCCCCTGGCCAGACCCGATGGCGCGGTGGATGTCTTCATTGGCAAGGGCCAGGCCCTGGTCATGGGGGCCGACCACAGCACTCTGGGGCTGCAAGCCAATACGCTCGATCCTGACAAACGGGAAATTACTCTTACCAATCAATACCATACCCTGGTGATTGATGATGCCCTCAGTGGCGGTGAACTTGGAGGCTTGATGCAATTCAGGGAACAGGCCATGATTCCCACGGAAAACAAGCTGGGGCGGCTGGCCGCTGGCTTGATGCTCGAGTTCAATCAATTGCACAGTGCTGGCTATGACCTGGACGGCAATACCGGCGTGGATTTCTTTACCATGCAAGCCCCGGCCATTCCCGTCACCCAGGACGGTTCCGGGTCGGTGACCGCCAGTTATGTGAACGCCGCCGACCTTCAGGCCAGCGACTACCAGTTGGAATACGACGGCAGCACCTATACTCTGACGCGCTTGAGCGATCAAACCACAACGGCCATTTCGTCGTTTCCGGCAACCATCGATGGCATTGAAATCAACGTCACCTCGCCGCCGACAGGCCCCAGCACGTTCTTGATCCGCCCAACCCAACAGGCGGCGGGAAAAATCCAGTTAGCCATTTCCGACCCCCGCCAATTCGCCGCGGCCCAAAGCGACACTGCTACAGGCACGGTTGGCGATAACCGCAACGCTCTGGAAATGGCGGGGCTGGAATCAGCCAAGACGATGCTGGGCGGCACCGCCACCTTTCAGGATAGTTATGGGCAAATGGTGGCGGAAATCGGCACCATGACGCGCTCGGCCCAAATCAGCCGCGATGCCCGGGAAGTCATCAAAAATCAGGCTCTTACAGAAAGAGATGAAGTTTCCGGCGTAAATCTGGATGAGGAAGCGGCCAACCTGCTCAAGTTTCAGCAGGCTTATCAGGCTTCGGCGCAGGTCATCGCCATTGCCAGTCAAACCTTTGACGCCCTGATCGGCGCGGTCAGGAGATAATCATGCGGCTTTCCACCAACCTGATGCAAAAACTGGGAATCAACGCATTGCTCGAACAGCAGAGCAAGCTCAATAAAACCCAACTGCAACTGGCCAGCGGCAGGAAAATTCTGACCCCCTCCGATGATCCTATCGCCGCGGCCAGAACCATCGATTTACAGGAAGAGCTACGCAAACAGGAGCAATTTCAGGATAACGCCACCGTGGCCACCAACCGGCTGTCTTTGGAAGAAGCCACTCTGGCTTCGACCACCGATATTGTGCAGCGGGTCCGGGAACTGGCCGTGCAAGCCAACAATCAGGCCATCTTGCGGCCAGAAGATAAAACCGTCATCGCCCATGAAGTCCGTCAACTCCTGGATGAATTGGTAGGGCTGGCCAACACCAAGGACGCCAACGGCGAATATCTGTTTGCCGGGCTCAAATCCAACACCCAACCCTATCCCGCCTCTCCCAGCGGATCGCAGCCGCCCTATTTCCAGTACCAAGGGGACGCCAATCAACGGCTGCTGCAAATCGGCCCCACCCGCCGCCTGGCCGATGGCGATTCCGGACAAAGGGTATTCGAGGATATTCCCACGGAAGGCGACTACGCCAATGCGGTGGGAAACAAGGACAACCTTTTCAATATCGTCTATCACTTCGCCCTGGCCCTGGAAGGCAATCCGGCCGATGACGACACCAATACGCTCAATGGCGTTCCCGAAAACGCCAGTGATTTTCTCAACAGCACCCTGGCCAATCTCGACCACGCCCTGGAACGGATCACCGACGTGCGCGCCAGCGTCGGCGCCCGGCTCCACGCCCTGGACCAACAACAACAAGTCAACGAACAATTCGCCCTGGAGATGAAAACCACCCTCTCCCAAACCCAGGATCTGGATTACGCCGAGGCCATCAGCCGTTTCAATCTGGAGCAGGTTGCCCTGCAAGCAGCCCAGCAGTCCTACATCAAAGTCCAGGGATTGTCGCTGTTCAACTATCTGCGATAACCGCAAAATTGGCAGGGCCTTCTCCCCATTTCCCTCCCCGGAATCAGTTGTCCTTTCCAGGATAGCGCAAACACTTGAAACAGAATCCGGTTTTGCCATGATTGGCAGGCCGTCCCTGGTAAACAATCCGATAGACAACGAGGGGCCATTGTTATATAAAGAAATTCACTTAATTTTCACGTTAGCCATTTTATCCTTGTAAAAATTGGATAAATTGATTGAGTCCACAACAATAATCATGCTCGCCAGGCACCGTTCCCCCCTTGTATGACTTTTAAAACGCTGATTTTTTCCCTTTTCCTGCTTCTTGCTCACCTTCCGGCTAAAGCCGGAGACTGGATTTACCAAATCAAGCCGGGAGACAACCTCTGGAACCTGGCCCGCCAGTTTTTGAAGGATGTGGATGACTGGCCCAAACTACAGTTTTTGAATGGCATTCAAGAACCCAGGCGGATACAACCAGGCACCGAAATCCGTGTACCCATCCACTGGCTCAAAGTCATTCCCGGAACAGCCAAAGTGATCAGTCTCTACGGCAACGTTACCCTCTTGGACAATCATCAAAAGCGCGGGAAAATTTCAACGGGCCAGATATTGCCTGCCGGCGTCACCCTTCAGACCGGCGCTCTGTCTAACATCACCCTCAGATTTCAAGATGGCTCCACCTTCTTGCTAAAAAGCGGTGGCGAGGTCAAGTTACGGAAACTCAGGGTTTATCCAGGTACGGGCATGGTGGACACCCGCCTGGAACAAAAAAAAGGCAAATCGGAAAGCAAGGTCCAGCCCAAAAGGGGACCCGGGTCCAGGTTTGAAATCAAAACACCCGCTGCAGTGGCCGGGGTACGGGGCACTGTGCTCAGAATCGAGGCCAAAGCCGGCAGCGGGCTGACCGAAACGGAAGTCCCCAAGGGAGAAGTGATCATCCAAGGCGCCAAATCAACCCGCTTAGTCCCGCCGGGCTACGGCACCCTTGCAAAACCCGATGAATCACCTTTGCCTCCAGTGGCGCTTTTGCCGCCCCCCGACCTGAGCGATGTTCCCGCAGCTTTTGAACAAAACCCGCTTTCATTCCGTTTCCGCCACCAAACGGGCGCCATCCGTTACCAACTGGAAATAGCACCCAACCGGAATTTCAATCAACTGCTGTATGAAAATTCCTTCCCTTCGACGACAATAAAAGGTCCGAAGCTCAAAGACGGCCACTACGTGCTGAGAATCCGGGCGGTGGATCACCATGGGCTAGAAGGATTTGATGCCTACCATGAATTTACGGTCAACGCCGACCCTGAACCCCCTCGCCTGTTGCAACCACTCCCCGGCAGCCAAGTTGCGGCGGAACAGCCGGTATTGCGCTGGCAATCCCGGCAATCGGGCTTTGGCTACCAACTGCAAATCGCCAACGATTTTCATTTTCATCAGCTAACCGTCAATGAACCTCACTTGCAAGTCTCCCGCTATATCCCTGGATCGTTGCGGCCAGGCAGATATTTCTGGCGGGTCGCGGCACTCGACACCGAGGGACAGCGGGGGCCTTTCAGCCCTGGCCGGGAGTTTGTCCGGTTGCCGCCACCACCAAAAATCGACATCGTTGAACGCCATGGCGTTCCGGTCGCCCTGCAGTGGCCGGTGTCTGGTGAAGACACCCATTTTCACCTCCAGATCGCTTGGGATCGCGACTTTGGAATGGTGATCGTGGACACCCGGATGAAGCAATCGACTTATGCCTTGTCCACACTCAAACCGGGCCATTACTTTGTTCGGATCAAAACTAACAGCGAGGGATGGGAAGGTCCCTTCAGTTCCCCGCTGCCCTTGCAGATATCTCCACAGTCATGAATGTTCCCGTGACGCACCCCCGACCTACAGCAGCCACCACGCAACGATTCAGAAAAGAACTGGGATTGTTCTGGCTGTGCCTGCTCTTGATTGCCTATGCCAGTTTTCATTCGGGGGTTATTCGCCGCTGGAATTTACTCGCCTATGATTACTCCGTGCGCTTGCTGTTTCGGGAACCGAATCCCCAAATAGCCACCATCGCCATCGATGACCGCAGCTTGCTGGCCCTGGGCCGCTGGCCCTGGCCCCGTTCAATCCATGCCAAATTGCTCGAGCGTCTGACCAAAGCCAAAGTTGCCGCCGTCGGTTTCAGCCTGATTTTCTCGGAAGCCGATCCCAACAATCCCAAAGGTGATCTCAATTTTTCCAAAAGCCTTGGCGAAAATGGCAAGACGGTTTTACCGGTATTACATTTAAGAGACCCCAGCGGCAAGGATGCCATGACAGTGCAGCCACCCTTGCCGGCCTTTGCCAAATTCGCGGCGGCTCTGGCTCACATTGATGTAGAACTGGATATGGATGGCCTGGCGCGCGGGCTTTTTCTACGGGCCGGACTCGGCTATCCCCGCTGGTCAACCTTATCCTTGGCAATGCTGGAAGCAAGCGGCGCTCCTGTTCCCGACCCCCTGCCAGGAATCCGCAACAACAATCTGGCACATCCCCCCAAGAAAGCCTGGGTGAGGGATCATTATGTGCTCGTCCCTTTTACCGGCCCTGCCGGCACCTTCCCGGTGTATTCATATGTGGACGTTTTGAAAAATGATGATTTACTGGCGCAACTGCGTGGCAAGTATGTCCTGATCGGTGTCACCAGCCCTGGATTGGCAGGGGAGCTGCCGACCCCTGCGTCCAGTGCTTACCAGCCCCTGACCAGCCTGGAATTTCATGCCAACGTGCTCGATAGTTTGCTGGGTGACCTTCTGATTACTCCGTTACCCCAATGGTGGGAAGTTGTTTTTACCCTGTTTCTGGTTGCCGTGCTGCTGATCGTATATTCTGTCAGCCAACCCCGCTGGGCGGCGCTGGTAGTTTTGGGGCTTATGATGCTGGCGGTGCTTGCCAGCGCGGTGCAATTAAGATTTTTCCACTGCTGGGCTGGTCCCGCGCTACCCATCTCAGGGGTGTTTTTCGGCTTCCTTGCGGGCAGCTGGCATCACCTTGATGTGATATTGCACCAGCTTTACAAAGAGAAGGAACGGGCGGAAATTACCGTGCGTTCCATTGCTGACGGTGTGATTACCACGGACCGGCACGGGCGTGTGGAATTTATGAACCCAACGGCGGAGTCCTTGACCGGCTACCCCCTCGCTAAAGTCAAGGGACAACCCCTGGAAGATGTTTTTCATGTAAAAAACGAAGAGGGCCAGCCGGTACCCATACGTGCATTACTGGGAAACAGCTCCCGTAGCAAATTCAGCAAGCTAGATCAACAAATGATCCTTACCAACTGTCAACAACAAGATCACGTTGTCCGTGTCACAGCCAATTCCCTGCTGCATGGCGGCAGCGAGGTACAAGGCATGGTCCTGGCCTTCAGTGATGTCAGTGAAACCAACCGCCTGATTGAACGCCTGGCTTATCAAGCCCATCACGATGAACTCACCGGCCTCCCGAACCGGACTTTGTTGATGGACAGGATAAATCATGCCATCGCCCATGCCCGCCGACTGAATGAACAAATCGCGGTGCTTTTCATCGACCTGGACAATTTCAAAAAAATCAACGACGGACTTGGCCATTCCCAGGGCGATGCCTTGTTGATGGCCGTCGCTGACCGCTTGAAGGGCATTATCCGGGAAACCGATTCAGTGGCACGTATCGGAGGAGATGAGTTCGTTGTCCTTTACGAAAACTTAAATTATTCCGGCGGCGTGGCCATACTCGCCGGAAAGTTGCTGGACGTGCTGGCCAAACCCTTTCAGATCGATGACCACAAAATTTACCTTTCTTGCAGCATTGGCATCAGCTTGTATCCCAAGGATGGTCACGATGTGGAAACGCTGTTGAAGCACGCCGACACTGCCATGTACCGGGCCAAGGAATTAGGCCGCAACAACTTCCAGTTCTTTTCCCAGACAATGAACGAACGGATTGTCGAGCAACTGGGCCTGGAAAAGGCACTGCGCCACGCCTTGGAACACGAAGCCTTAGAACTCTATTACCAGCCCCAGGTTCATCTCGCCACCGGAAAAATTGTGGGCGTGGAAGCATTGGTGCGTTGGGAACATCCGGAAATTGGCAGGGTATCACCGGCCAAGTTTATCCCCCTGGCGGAAGAAACCGGCCTGATCATCCCCTTGGGGGAATGGGTATTACGCCAGGCATGCAGGCAACTCAAAGTTTGGCAAGCCAACCGGAAATTCCCCATTTCCATGGGAATCAACCTGTCTCCCCGGCAATTCGCGGATGCCAATCTGCTTACCATGATCCGGCATATCATGGATGATACCGAGGTTGAGCCAGCCAGTCTGAAACTGGAAATTACCGAAGGCGTTTTATTGCACGACTTCGAGCATTCCATAAAATTCCTGAAATACTTCAGGGATCTTGGCGGCGCCATCTCTATCGACGACTTTGGCACCGGTTACTCTTCGTTGAGTTACTTGAAAAAAATTCCCGCCGATCAGCTCAAAATCGACCAATCCTTTGTCTCCAGCATTGTCGAAGACCCCCACACCAAGGCCATCACCCAGGCCATCGTTACCATGGCCCATGCCATTGGTCTGGATGTGGTCGCCGAAGGCGTGGAAAGCCAAAAGCAATTGGAGATTCTCAAGGTTCAGCGTTGTGATGAAGTCCAGGGATTTTTCATCAGCCATCCCCAGCCGGCAGAGCGAATCGGCAGGTTACTGGATATCTGTTTTGATACCCAGATTTCTCTCTATTAATTATCATCCTCCGGGAGGCCTGACAGGCGCTTATTTGTCTTGTTCATCCATTGCCAACACTTGGACACGGTCACCCACCTTCAACTTCCCTTGCCCTTCGTGGATGGCATTTTGGCCAAACCAGGCCTCGTTGCCGTGCTTGCGGTAAGTAAATAAAGTCTTGAGCGGCTCGTTGCCTGTTTTCTCCCCGGTGTCGGGATCCACCGTGGTAACGACGCAACGGGAACAAGGTTTGGCAATGCGGAAAGGAATGCCGCCAATAGAGATGCTTCGCCAAGAATCCTCCGCAAAGGGCGGACATCCCGATACCACCAGGTTGGGGCGAAAACGGCGCATGGAGACAGGCGCCGGCAAGCGGCTGTTGAGGTCATCCAATGACCCTTGGCTGATCAGCAAAAACGGATAACCGTCGGAAAAAGCGGTCTTTTCCCCCTTGCGGGCGTGTTTAAGATTCACTTGCCTGACTTCGTCATCGGGGAACCACACCAGTTGGCACGGCTTGCCAATGGCTTCGCTCAACCATTCGTCGACACCAGAATCGACAGGCACGGCTTGGACATGGCTGCGCCAAACCGTCACTTCCTTGCGGGATGGCGCTTCTGGCGCCTTGGGAACGTTTATTTCCCCCAATTGGGGATGACGCAAAGTCAACGCTCCGCTTACCGGATCGAGGGCGGTACTGATTTTGGCCATGTGGGGCAATTGGCGCTGAGTCAGAAAGCGGCCATTTTGATCCACCACCATCCAGCGCCGGTCGAAGCGCAGCCCGAAGGCATCCACTTCCCATGCCTGTACGGCAATACCTCGCAAGGATTTCACCGGGTACAAGTACAATTCGCTCAAGATCAGGTTTTCGCTCATGAGCCGACGATCCCTCCTTCGGTCAAACGTTTGGGATCCAGCAGTTTTTCCAGTTCCTGCCGTGATAAATCCGTCATTTCCGCTGCCACATCGATAATCGGCCGACCTTCCTTATAGGCCTTTTTGGCGATCTCGGCGGCTTTGGCGTAACCCACCACAGGATTTAAAGCCGTCACCAAGATAGGATTTTTGAGCAGAGGTCGCGAAATATTTTCCTCCTTGACCTCAAATCCCGCCACTGCCTTGTCCGCCAGCACCCGGGCACTGTTGGCAAGAATTTCGATACTCTGCAGTAAGTTATAAGCGATGATGGGCAACATCACATTGAGTTGAAAGTTACCCGACTGGCCCGCCACGGTAATGGTAGCGTCGTTGCCAATCACCTGCGCAGCCACCATGCACACAGCTTCTGGAATCACGGGATTGACCTTGCCCGGCATGATGGAACTGCCCGGTTGCAAGGCAGGCAAGGCTATTTCCGCCAGTCCGGCCAGCGGGCCGGAATTCATCCAGCGCAGATCGTTGCAAATTTTCATCAAACTGACAGCAGTGGTTTTGAGCTGCCCGGAAAGCTCCACCGCGGTATCCTGGCAGCTGAGGCTTTCAAAAAAAGAAGAATTGGGTTGAAAGGGAAATCCAGTCACTTCGCTCAACCTGGCGGCGAATGCCGATGCAAACCGGGGATGGGCATTGATGCCCGTGCCTACTGCGGTTCCTCCCTGGGCAAGGCGATACAGCCGGGGCAGGCTGCTTTCTATTCTTGCCCGGTCCGATTCGATCTGGGCTTGCCATCCGCCCAATTCCTGTCCCATGCGTACCGGCATGGCATCCATCAAATGGGTGCGGCCGGTTTTCACCATCGAATCCAAGGCTCCCGCGCGCTGGCCGATCGTTTGCGACAAATGCGCCAGGGCTGGCAACAAATGCCGGTGAATACCTTGTACGGCGCTGAGGTGAATGGCCGTGGGGATGGTATCATTGCTACTCTGGCTCATGTTAACGTGGTCGTTGGGATTGACCTGTTCTCCGCTGATTTCACTGGCCCGATGAGCAATGACTTCGTTGGCATTCATATTGGTGCTGGTGCCAG
>JALSQY010000330.1 GCA_026985035.1 Methylothermaceae bacterium | reverse complement strand
ATCTCGCAGTAGGAACGCCCGTTACCGGACGCCCCCTGCACAGACCCGGACGTGCGGTTTTCCCGCATCCGGTTCCTCGGTCGTACTCGCTTTCGCGCGGTCGATCACTCTAGGCAAACACCACATGCTGTCGCTTCTGCTCCGTGATCCGGGGACGCGCCACTCCCAGCCGATTCAGCGCCTGCGTGAAGGTCTTCCAGTTGAAGCTCTTCCGCTTTCCGCCGCGCCGGTTGCGCCATTTGAATGTGCATTCAATGGCCCATTGGTAGAAGCGCCACAACGACCTGGCGTTGCCTCTCAGGCCATAGTAGTTGTAATGCCCCCGAAGCCGCCTGTTCAGGCCATCTATGAAGTCCCGGCCCGGCAGGTGGCGGTTCAGTTTTACCCACTCCTTGATCCGCCGGCACGCGGCCTGTAACTTCCCACGTGCCGTCCGCCGCATCACGCGTGGCGTACCCTTACGGTCCTCGAACCAGTATAGCTCGAAGCCCAGAAAGGTGAACCGCCGCTTCATGCTTGGGTGAAATCGGCTGAACCGCAGCAGCCGGGTCTTCTCTGGCGCCACTTCGAGTCCGAATCTCTCCAGCCTCTTGGGTAGCACCCGATAGAAGCACTCTGCATCCTCCCGGTAGCGGAAGGCGCAGACGAAGTCATCCGCATACGTGCAGATGAGTGCTTCCCCTCGACAGTGCGGCTTTACGACTCGCTCAAACCAGAGGTTGAGCGCATAGTGCAGGTAGATATTCGCCAGGACCGGCGAGACAATCCCGCCTTGCGGCGTCCCGGCTCCCGGATGTATCACCTGTCCATCCGTCTCCAGAATACCCGCCTTCAGCCATTTGCGGATCAGGTTGACAAAGGCCCTGTCGTCTATCCGTTGTCTGAGCATCTCCAGCAGCCAGTCGTGGTCCATGTGCTCGAAGAAGCCTTTGATGTCTGCTTCGACTAGGTAACCGTATTTCCCGTACTGGAGGTTGAAGGTGAGGTCACACACCGCTTCCTTCGCGCTCCGGTTCGGCCGGTAGCCGTAACTGCTGTCCAGAAAATCCTGCTCATAGATGGCAGTCAACAGCCTGGCACAGGCCAGTTGTACGAGCTTGTCTTCCAGTGCCGGTATGCCCAGGGGCCTTTGCTTTCCGTTCTCCTTGGGTATGTAACAGCGTCGCACCAGCTTGGTACGATAGCGCTTCGTTTCCAGTCGCTCCGCCAGCGCCTCGATGTTGGCCTCCAGATCCTCCTGGTAGGCCTGCGCTGTGACTTCGTCCACCCCGCTGGCCGCGGACTTGTTCAGGTCGCCCCAGCAGTCCAGCAGAAATCCAGCATTCAGGTGCCGGTAGAGATCCCGAAAACGGTGATGCTTGCAGGCTCTCGCCCGTTTGGCTATTCCCCGCAGTGAGGTTGGCTCACATCGCTCCGATCCGACTGTGTCCGGCATGAGTTTCCTTTGCGGGCTGCGTACTTCCGTCAGGTCCTTCCCCATGTGGCTGGCTTTCCCAACCTCCGAGTACTATGCCTGATAAGACACCCCGTTGGCATATAGCCACCTTGCGGCAACCTACCTGTTCCGTCGTTCGGTTTCATCGGTTTAGGTTTCAGTCTATCTCTGTATCCGGATTTCTCTTTCGTGTCTCAATAACTGCATACCATGCCCATGTCCTTCCTGCGGCAGGAGCACAACGGGGCTTCCCGGGTTCTCTGACGTATCTCTTCCTGCATGCCACGGCCTGATGACTCCGGCGGACCTCCACACCCTCGCCAAGGCGGGCGCTTCTGTGTTGCCTTCGGTGTACGTTAAAACCCTCGGCATCCGCAACAAGCTTATTTCGAAGCTGTACCAGCACTTCAGGGTGCGCGATCACCCCTACGGCCTACAGGATTCTCTGTCTACGCTTAGCCCATCTTGTTCGCAGCCTCTCGGCTGCTCCGCCATGGACCCAAGACTCGATACGGGTGG
>JALSQY010000329.1 GCA_026985035.1 Methylothermaceae bacterium | reverse complement strand
ACCCTTTGGGTGGAGCTTGGCCATGCCCGCCATCGGCACTATATATCTGCTCATGACATGGGATTCGGCTTTGAAATACTGGCAGGGAGAACGCAGCCGCTGGAAAGGCCGTGTTTACGTCAACTAGTGCTTTACAGGATGCCCGCGCGTCTAATGCCTGGGAAAAGAGACGTGGCGCGGCTTTCAGAGCGTCCGCGCCACGTTTTTATTGAGGCAGGTTAATCAGTTACCATGTCTATTGAGTCGGGTAACGTTGAAGGAAATCGGATTGCTGCCGGTCAATTGCAGTTCCGCCTCGTATTCTGTGACTTGCGAACCGATATTGACTTGGACCCTGGGTAGGGTCAACATGCCGCCGGCATATACCGGGGTTTCCTTCAATAGATTCAAGGCCGCTCCTGTCCGGACCAGCAAGGGTGAGGGAGTGGTTCCATTTTCAAAGTATCCCGCCCCCATTACACCGCCTTCGTTGCGTCCCCAGGCAAATACATTGCCTGCGCGGGTCATGGCCAGGGAAAAGGCGCAACCGGCGGCAATATCAATGACATCCCTCAATCCTTCTACCTGGATGGGTATTTCTACTATGCTGATATCTTCGGATTGACCGCTTTGGCCGGAAGCGTTATAGCCCCACGCCCAGACTGTTCCGTCTTCCAGCAGGGCCAAAGCATGCCCACACTTGGCATCAATACGTTTGGGTTTGACACTGTTGTTTAGTTTGACTTGAACAGGGATGGCTGTATTATAGGGCCATCTGTTACTCACTTCCGGATTCCCCAGTGCTCCGTCATTGTTGGAGCCAAAACTCCAGATGGTTCCATCACTTGCCAGTGCCAGGCTGAAGTTTCCTCCTGCTGCGATTTGGGTGATATTTTTCAACGGCTCGATTTGGACTGGTATCGTCTGACGGTAATTATCACCGCTGCCAGTTCCGATTTCCCCGTTTCTAGCCTGTCCCCAGCCCAATACCTCACCGTTTTGGGTCAGCGCTAGATTATGGTTGGTGCCGGCGGCAATGGCTTTGATATTAGTCAAACCTTCTACCTGTACCGGGACAGATTTAGAAGTGGTGGTGCCATCCCCCAATTGTCCATCATTATTATCACCCCAGGCCAGGACTGTTCCGTCTAAAAGCAGCGCCAAGCCATGACTTCCTCCGGCAGCAATCGCTATGGCTTTTTCTTTTTCGAGTCCGTAAACTTGTTTTAAAGCTGATGAGTTTGAGGTCTCTCCGTTACCCAATTGACCAGTACGATTGTAGCCCCAGGTATCGATTAGCCCGTCTTGCCGTAAAGCGAGGGTGAACCAACTCCCGGCACTGACTTGAACATATTGATTACCCGTTGGCCATACAGATTGCCCATACTGATTACTACCCCAGCCGATGACGCGGCCATCGTTTGTCAACGCCAGGGCATGATTCCATCCCGCCGTCAATTGTGTTTCCCCTGCAACCAGAGAGCAGGAAAAGAACCCGATACCAAAGTACACACAAAAATGCTTTAAGTGTTTCATGGTAATTTACCTCCCTTGCCGTTGTCTCCGTAAGAGTACCTGCGTGTCTCGAATATGGTGTTTGTCCCGGATCAAATCCTGACAATTGCGGATTATAGGGAGGGACAGGTTAAGCAGTCAAAAGGTAGAGGCGACTTCAACCCCGGACGCTTATTTTCTACGGGTAGGTTGGGTTGGGCGTTAGCCGTAACCCAACAAAGAGTCTGGGCGTTACCCCGAGCTGATATATGCTTTTGTAAGCAATGGCAGATTGGGTAGGGCAAAACCTAACCCAATATTCGGACAATGGCAATTAATACTGAATCAGACTATGAACCGGAAGCGGCTGCAATTTGCCGCGGCCGTCCAATCCGGTCAATTCGATGACCACGGCCAGCGCCACAACTTCCGCGCCCAGCTTTTCCACCAATGTCTTGCTGGCCTTGGCGGTGCCGCCGGTGGCCAGCAGATCATCCACCAGCAGCACTTTGTCGCCGGGAGCGAAAGCATCGCTGTGGGCTTCCAGGCTATCGGTGCCGTATTCCAGGTCATAAGAGACGCTTTGCACGTCATAGGGGAGTTTGCCGGGTTTGCGCAACGGAACGAAACTGATCCCCAGTTCCCAGGCGGCCAGGGAGCCAAAAATAAAACCCCGGGCCTCCATGCCGGCAACCGCGGTAACAGGCTGGCCCATGAATGGATGAATCAAGTGATGAATGGCAAGACGCAGGGCCGATGCATCCTTGACCAGCGGGGTAATGTCCCGGAACAGGATGCCCGGCGAGGGGAAATCGGGAATGTCCCGGATTTTGGCTTTCAGGGCAGCTTGCCAATCGAATGTCATTATCCGATCACTTGAAGTTTTTTCTGCTGGCGGAGGAACCGCTGGATGTTGTCCTGGATGCCGCCGGCATCCAGTTCTGCTTCCGCCAGGCATTCTTCACGGCTGCCATGTTCGATATATCGGTCGGGCAGTCCCAGGTTCAAAACCGGCAGGAGACAACGGTGAGCCGCCAAGCACTCGTTGGCCGCGCTGCCAGCGCCACCCATTACGGCATTTTCCTCGACCGTGACCAAAACTTCGTGATCGCGGGCCAGCTCTAGCACCAGTGCCTCGTCCAAAGGTTTGACAAAGCGCATATTGACCACTGTGGCGTCTAGCCGGCCGCCTGCTTCCAGGGCGGGTGACAGCATACTGCCAAAGGCCAGAATAGCAATTTGTTTGCCGTGACGGCGGATTTCTCCCTTGCCTATGGGGAGGGCGGACATTTCCCTTTCCACGGAGGCCCCGGGACCGGTGCCCCGTGGATATCTGACTGCTGCGGGGCCACCGTATTCGATCCCGGTGTATAACATCTGCCGGCATTCGTTTTCATCGGCTGGCGCCATCACCACCATGTTGGGAATGCAGCGTAGAAAACTCAAGTCGAAACTGCCGGCGTGGGTGGGGCCATCCGGACCCACCAACCCAGCGCGGTCGATGGCGAATAGTACTGGCAGGTTTTGCAGGGCAACGTCGTGAATCAGCTGGTCATAACCCCGCTGCAAGAAGGTCGAGTAAATCGCCACCACCGGTTTGAAACCCTCACAGGCCATGCCCGCGGCTACGGTGACGGCGTGTTGTTCGGCAATACCGACATCGAAATAACGGTCCGGAAAGCGCTCCGAGAATTCCACCAACCCGGAACCTTCGCGCATGGCGGGGGTGATGGCCACCAGCTTGGGTTCCTTTGCCGCCATGTCACATAGCCACTGGCTGAAAATTTGCGTGTAAGTTGGCTTGCTGGCCGGGCTTTTTGTGAGGCTGTCCTTGCTCGGGTCGAAAGGCGATACCCCGTGATAGGCGACAGGATCGCGTTCCGCGGGCAAGTAGCCCTTGCCCTTTTTGGTCATGATATGCAGGAATTGCGGGCCCGACAGTTCCTTGAGATTGGCCAGGGTGGTAATCAGGGTTTCCATATCGTGGCCGTCAATGGGGCCGATGTAGTTGAAGCCCAGTTCCTCGAACAAGGTGCCGGGTGCTACCATGCCCTTGACGTGTTCTTCCGCCCTGCGGGCCAGCTCCCATACGGTGGGGGATCGCCCCAAAAGTTGTTTGCTGCCTTCCCGCACGGTGGTGTAGAGCTTGCTGGATAATACCTTGGCCAGATAGTTGGTCATGGCCCCGACATTCGGGGAAATGGACATTTCGTTGTCGTTGAGAATGACAAGCAGATTGGCATCCAGCGAACCTGCGTGATTGAGGGCCTCGAACGCCATGCCACCGGTCAATCCTCCATCGCCGATGATGGCGACGGCGCGTTGGTCCCGCTTTTCCAGTTTGGCGGCAATGGCCATGCCCAAGGCGGCGGAGATGGAAGTACTGGAATGGCCAACGCCAAAACAGTCGTAAGGGCTTTCGGCCCGTTTCGGAAAGGGCGTCAGCCCGCCTTTTTTCCGTATTGTGCCGAGCCGGTCCCGGCGCCCGGTGAGAATCTTGTGGGGATAGGCTTGATGTCCCACATCCCATACCAGCCGGTCATGGGGCGTATTGAACACATAGTGGAGCGCTATGGTCAATTCTACGGTGCCCAGGCCGGCAGCCAAATGTCCCCCCGAGCGGCTGACGCTTTCCAGGAGAAAATGCCGGACTTCCTCAGCCAGGGTTTCCAATTCCTTTTGGGTCAATTGACGAAGATTTTCCGGGCCTTCGATGCGGCTGAGAAGCGGGTATTTTTTCTGATCAGACATAGTATAAAGTCACAGCAAAAGGTGATTGGCGTAAACGTCACGGAATGTTGTCATTATCCAACGGTGCTGTGCCTCTTGCAAGGATTGTTAACAACAATGGGACGGAAAGCGGGGAGGTGATGCTTGTCTTTGGGTTAGCTATCCTGGTCTTGCCGGGAATGCTCCAGGGCGATACCAACAGCTTCCAGGATGAAGGCGATTGTAATCATAATGAGACCTGCCCAAACTTCAGGCGCCAGGAGCATCAGCAGTGCTCCCAAGAGTATCAAAACGATGCCTATGGTTCGTCTTTGGCGGGTATTTTTCAGCATGGCGGCTGTGTGATGACAGAAATGACTAAAAAAGGTTAAGCTGACACCATTGTAGCGCTGTTTTCACCTATGAATCTAACAAAAGGTGGATGGAATATGAAATCCGCACAGATGACGCCCATAGATTTCCGTACTTTAGCAAAAAAAGCGGGATCGCTTTATACCCTGCCGGATATTTATTACCGGTTGGATGAGCTGATTAAAGAAGGGCCGGTGAATTGGCGCAAGATTCGCCAGGTGATCTTGTTTGATCCAGCACTGGTTTCGCGGATTCTCAGGTTGGCAAGTAATGAGCAAACTGGTGCGGACACTGACAATACGCTTCGTTCGATTACCAGTTTCCTTCAGCACATAGATATGCGGGAAATGCGGGATTTATTGTTGGCGGCAGTGACTGCCGAGACTTTTCAGAACATCTCCCCGGATCTTTTGGATATGGAAGATTTTTGGTATCACAGTGTCTATAGTGCATTGATTGCGCGCTTTTTGGCCAGGCGTTGCAAGCTCTTCCTGCGCGAAAGGATGTTTACCCTGGGGCTTCTCCATGACCTTGGCCTTTTGCTGATATATCAGCAATTTCCGGAATATGCCGCTGAACTGCGGCTTGAAACGGAAAGAGCCAACCACAATTTAGATTCGGTCGAACGGCAGCAGTTGGGTTTTTCCCATGGTGAATTGGGGGCGGCGCTATTTGAAGCGTGGCGCTTGCCCAAGATCTACCAAGAGATATCAAAATACCATCATATTCCTTCCGCAGCTGAAAATTTTCCCATGGAGGTGGCTTTGGTCCATCTTGCCGATGTGGCCGCCAGCCGGGTGGAGCCAGGAGATAAATTAAAAAATCACAGTATTCATCCCGATCCTTGGGCATTTCAATTCACAGGTTTGGACGAAGGTGACTTGCAAGTCGCGCTGGAACAGGCAAACTTGCAGTTTTTTGGGGTTTTGGAGACCATAACCCCGGGTGGTTTGGGAATTCGTTAAATCAGGTTTTGTGAGGGGAATCGATATGAGTGAGGAAGCACAGCATCCAGAAAACGCCAGCGAAGAGAAAAGTTCGGCTGCAGAGACCGAAGCCAGACAGGCAGAAATCGAAAAACTGCAAGCCTCGGTTCGCGAGGCGATGGAAACGGCAGAAGATGTCCGGGAGGAAGTCCGCCGTTTGACCATGGAAGCCTTGGGGGAAGGTAAATTGGATGCCGGCCAGGTCAGGTCGGTGATCCAGGCAGTGATCGAAGGCGCCAGCAGCGGCATGGAAACCCACGGCCCCAAGGCGAAGGCAGCCCTGGAGGAAGCGGTCAAAGGTTTGGAAGATGGTTTGATCAAGGCCGCCGAAGCCACCAAGCTGGCTTTGGAAGAGGCCGCGAGCCGCACCCAGGATTTCACCGAGCAAGAGGTTAAACAGGCGGTAGATCAACTGCTTGATTTGGAACGTCATTTTGTCGATGTTTTGACCGATTTGGCCCAGAAAGGCTCTGAGCAAGCCCGGGATACTTTGGAAGATCTGGCCCGTCATGCCCGCAACAGCGGAACTGCGATTGGGGAATATATGGGGGAGGTAATGGAATCCTTGCCCAAGAAATTGCAGGAAGCTGGAGAATGGGGCTTTAAGGCAGGCATGGAAACGGCTCGCAATACCAGCGCCCAGTTGGCTTCCATTGCCAGCGGCTTTCTCGCGGGTTTGGCGGATGTATTGGACCGGCAAGCAAAAAAACTAAAACAAGACAAATCCTGACCGTTTGATGCTATGGGAAGCCGTCAGCGCCGTTCACGATCTCGGCCGCCTGTATGATTTGACCACAATTCTCTTGCGCTACGGCTTTGCCGGCTTTGTGCGGCGGATGGGGTTGGCCCATGCCTTTGAGCAGGCGGGCCGGGTGCTGCACTGGAAAGGCGTGGAAGAGCTGGTTCAGCTCGACACGCCCCAGCGCCTGCGCCGGGCGCTGGAGGAAATGGGGCCGACTTTTATCAAATTGGGCCAGATTTTGGCGACCCGCGTGGATTTGTTCCCGCCCGATTGGATTGCCGAGTTTGAAAAGCTCCAAGACGATGTCCCGCCGCTTCCCTTCGAACAAATTCGCCCGCAACTGGAGGAAGACCTGGGAGCACCGGTGGATACCGTGTTCGCCAAGTTCGATACCGAGGCCCTGGCGGCGGCGTCCTTGGCTCAGGTCCACCGGGCGTGGTTATTCAGTGGCGAGGAGGTCATTGTCAAGATTCGCCGGCCCGGCGTAGTTGAGTTGGTGGAGGCCGACTTGCGCCTGTTGTCGCGGTTGGCCCGGATTGCGGAAAGCGAGGTGAAGGAGCTTCGCCGTTACCGGCCTTTGGAAATCATGCATCAGTTCACTGTTTCCTTGCGCCGGGAAATGGATTTCGAGAACGAGTGCCGCAACGCGGAACGGATGGCCCGGAATTTTGCGGGCAATCCCTGGATTGTCATCCCCAAGGTCTATTGGGAGTGGAGCTGCGAGCGGCTCAATGTCCAGGAATATATTGACGGCATTCCGGGGCGCAAGCTGCAAATGGCCGAAGCCGCAGGGCTCAACCGCAAGATACTGGCCCGCCGGGGCGCTGATGCTGTGCTCAAGATGATTCTCATCGATGGCTTCTTCCACGCCGATCCCCACCCGGGCAACATCATTTTTTTGGCCGGCAACCGCTTGGCATTTATCGACTTTGGCATGGTGGGGAGACTATCGGAGGCGCGCCGTTATCAGATAGTGGACATGCTGGCGGCAGTGATTGACCGTGACGCCCGCACCGCCGTCAATGTGTTGCTGGACTGGGCGGGTGACGTGCATGTGGATATGGAGGCCCTGCTGATCGACGTGGATGTATTCATTGATACTTACCATGGCCTGCCACTCAAACAATTGAAAATCGCCAATATTCTGACTGATTTGACCAATTTGATGCGCGATTACCATTTGGTTTTGCCTGCGGATTTGGCTTTGTTGTTCAAGGCGCTCTTGACTTTGGACGGCATGGGGCGGCAGGTGGACCCTGATTTTGATCTTATAATCGCGGCCACCCCCCATGTGCGCCGCGCCCTATTTGGCCGCTACCGGCCCGATATTCTGCTCAAGCGGGGCTGGCGAACCGCCTCTGATGTCATGGATATTATCGCTGCCTTGCCTTATGACATGCGGCGTTTGATCAAGGCGATTCGCACCGGCAGCTTGCGCTTCAATGTCGATGTCAATCAGCTCGATTATTTCGGCTGGATTATTGACCGGGCCGCCAGCCGTTTGACAGTGGGCATGGTGACGTCATCCTTGATTATTGGCTCTTCCATTGTCATGACCGTCCCCGGCGGCCCGACCCTGTGGGGCCTGCCTATGTTGGGCGTTCTAGGGTTTGCGGGGGCAGGCATTGGTGGGGTCTGGTTGTTGATTTCCATTTGGCGGGGCGGACATTTGCGCCAAGGGGGTGAGACGGAAGAATAAGCGCGCTTTGGGGACTATGCCGGTATTTGTGCCTTTTTCTGCCTTAAAACCATTGACCTTGTAAGGTCATGAGGTTTAGACTCGAATTGTCAGTCACCCAAAAGAGGAGGGACGGCCATGAACAGAGACGAATGCATCAAACTTTGCCTTGAGTGCGCCATCGATTGCGAAATCTGCCTGGATAAGATGTTGGATATCTATATGAAAGGCGAGTCCTCATCGTGTTGCGGTTCCGGGCATTCTCACAGCGAATGTCCCCGTTGTTGCCGGGAATGTCTGCAAGTCTGCTTGATGTGCGCCCAGGCGATGGCAAGAGAGAGCCGTTGGTCGAAACAGATTTGCCAACTGTGTGCGGATATTTGTGAATGGTGCGCCGAGGAATGTGATAAACACAGCCACGATCATTGCAAGAAGTGTGCTGAAAGCTGCCGCAAGTGTGCCGAGGCTTGCCGGCAAATGGCCGCCTGAAACGTTAAATTATTGGCTGTAACAAAAAGGGCAGCTCAAGCTGCCCTTTTTGTTTGGTTCGAAGAAAACTGTATGGAGATTACTCTTCTCCCATAAAGCCCAGCAAGTGCAACAGGCTGGTGAAAAGATTGTAAATGGCAACATACAATGTCACCGTGGCGAGAATGTAATTGGTCTCTCCACCGTGAATGATCTGGCTGGTCTCGAACAAAATCAATGCCGCCATCAGTACGACGAACATGGCCGACACCGCCAGGGAAAGCGCTGGCAGGTGGAAGAAAATCGCCGCCAGGCCAGCCAGAAATGCGACCAAGATTCCCGCGAACAGGAATCCGCCCAGAAAGCTGAAATCCTTGCGGGAAACCAAGGCATAGGCGGACATGCCTAGAAAGGTCAGGCCCGTGCCGCCCAGTGCGGTCATGACAATCTGGTGGCCGTTGGGGATGAATTTCAGGTACATCGTCAAAATGGGGCCTAAGGTCATGCCCATGAATCCGGTGAGTAAAAAGACGAACAACAAGCCCCAGGCGCTGTTGCTGAATTTCTGGGTCAAAAACAACAACCCGAAATAGCCCACCAGGGTAATGATTATTCCTGGGTGGGGCAGGTTGAGGGCCATGGAAAGGCCGGCGGTAAAGGCGCTGAACAATAGGGTCATGGCCAACAAGGCATAGGTGTTTCGGAGTACCTTGTTGGTTTCCAGGGCTCGGGTTTGGGGTT
>JALSQY010000328.1 GCA_026985035.1 Methylothermaceae bacterium | reverse complement strand
TGAATGACCGGTTGGTACTGGATGTGGGCGCGGGCAATGGTTATCATTGCTGGCGCATGCTAGGCGCGGGCGCGAAACAAGTGATAGGCATTGACCCGGGGCCGAGATATGTCAGTCAATTTATTGCCCTCAAAAAACTGGCGGGCGGCTGGCCGGTTGACCTGCTGCCGTTGGCTTTGGAAGATCTGCCACCCAATCTGCAAGCTTTCGACAGTGTCTTTTCCATGGGCGTGCTGTATCATCGCCGTTCACCATTCGATCATCTCTACCAGCTTAAAGATTGCCTGCGTTCAGGCGGGGAGTTGATTTTGGAAACCTTGGTGATTGAAGGCCCCGAAGGCTCGGTATTGGTTCCTGAGAAACGCTACGCCAAGATGCGCAATGTTTGGTTTATTCCCAGTGTGCCAACGCTGTCAATATGGCTCAAGCGGACAGGATTCCATCACATCCGCTGCGTTGATGTGAGCAAAACCACCACCGAGGAACAAAGATCCACCGATTGGATGCACTTTCAATCCCTGCCAGACTTTCTCGATCCCAGACAACCGGATTTAACCGTGGAAGGTTATCCCGCCCCGCGGCGGGCCATTTTTTTGGCGGAAAAACCATGAAACTCATTGAACGAAAACTGACCGTAAAACCGGATAGCGACATTACGAGCGTTTGGGCTATTCCGGAAAATTATGCCAATCAAAGTGCTGTCATTGTTGCCCACGGCGCCGGAAACGATATGCATCACCCATTCATTAGCTTTATCCACGAGGCATTGGCCAAATGTGGGAATTTGTCGGTGAAATTTAACTTTCCCTACAAGGAAAAAGGCCGCAAGGCACCCGATCGAATGCCAACCTTGCTCGCTGCGTGGAAAACAGTTGTTGATGCGGTGCGCACCGATCCAGAATTAGCGCCCCAGCATTTGTTCCTGGCAGGAAAAAGCATGGGCGGACGGGCGGCTTCTCTCTTGGTGGCCGAAGGCGAAAATTGTGACGGTTTGATTTTTCTCGGCTTTCCTCTTCATCCGCCAGGCAAACCCGACCAGCGCCGGGCCGATCATCTTCAACAGATCGATTGCCCGATGTTATTTTTCCAAGGCACCCGTGACCGGCTTTGTGACCTGGAACTTTTACACCAGGTACTGGAAAAGCTGTCCGCAAAGGTGACGGTGTATGAAATCGAAGGAGGTGACCACTCCTTCAAGGTATTGAAACGCCTGGGTCGCAGCGAACAGGAGGTCTGGGAAGAAATCGCCACGGCCTGTTGCGCTTGGATTAACGCCCATCTTTGAGAATCTCCAACGGTAACGCAATGACCATAGGATCTAGGTGAATGTTACACTTGGCCTTTCGTTAAACTAAATTTGATATCCATAATGCGGGAACCTCTATTGACTTTATTTATATTTGGTATTTTTTTGTTCATCTCGGCGTGTGTTGAGCAAGATTTGCATTTTCAGATCCGTTTCCATCAGGTTTATGGACTCAAGCCTGGAGACTGGGTTCTGCTGGCAGGCCAGCACGTGGGTGAGGTGGAACATATCGATCAAGTAGATGATGGTAGCTTCTGGGTGGCGGTTCGCGTTGACAAACAATATCGGTCACAAGTAACCGATCAATGTGACTTCAGTCTCAGACCCGATCCTGAAAATGCTGCCAAACGCATAGTTTGGATAGAACCTGGCAGCGGTGGCAAACCTATTGAAGATGGCGCATTAGTGGAAGGAAGTGACTCTATTTCCTTGTTCGGGCCTTTGTTCAAAGGTTTTGGAGAAGGCTTGGAACTGCTGGAACAGCAGTTGAAGGGGTTGACGGGGGAGTTGGAAAAATTGCCTGAGTCCCCACAGTTCAAGCAATTTCAGCAACAACTCAAAGAACTTGGCGAACAACTGCAAGAAGCAGAGAAAAAAATGCAGAAAGACGTGATTCCCAAGCTACAACAAGAAATGGAACGGCTGCAGAAAGAGCTGGAAAAATCTCTGCCAAAAAAGGAAGAAAAACCGTCAGCCAAAGAGGCAATCTCCCTTTAAGGAAGCTCTGACTTGATTCGAGCTTCCTTAAAGGAGATTGGCTGTTTACTACACAATTTAGGGCTGGAAGATAAACAACGCCTCAATGGTGATCCAGCCCAGTAGCACCGTGGCGAAAATCAGGTGCATCAATATGCGCATGGGAATACCCGGGGGCGCTTCTTCCGTATAAGGAACAAAGTATTCAGTTACGCCCAAGAGCTTTTCACAGGCGAGAATCCGGCGGCATTTCACTTCATAAAACAGGCGGGTGCGGTGATCGAGGATCCAGAATAAAATGGTCATCAAAATCCCAAACACCGCTACATAAACGTGATAGGGGTGAAGGTCGGTGATTGAAAAGGTCGCCGCGCCTATGATGGCGGTTATGGCAACAAATAAGGCGAAACGCTTGTAACGCAGTTCAATGTGTTCGCGGGCATTGATGCACGCTTGACGGTACAGCTCCAGTAAGACCTCAACATCAATCGGTTCAAGATGCGGCTGGCCACTCATGCGGATTCTCCTTTTTGTTTGATAATTTCATTACCAACCCTGCTCTTCTGTCACTGAAAGAACGTATAAAAACGGAATACATTTGTGAAAGGAAGGCCCCTGCAACACTTGGATTTGTTGTTGCTACACAGGCCCGGAGGGTGTTTTTCCATGAAATTGTAACGCTTTTCAATAAGGCAGCGAAAGTGTGCCCGCCAAATTATTCTGGAAAATAGCACGGTATCCGATGAGACAGCATCATCCTGAAAAGACTGATCAATTGAGGTCCGGAAGACTCTATGTTGGTGCGGCCATAGCTTTGTTGTGGCTCTGGATTCTGCTCATGACATATAACCAGCAATGGCCTTGGATATGCCGGCATTGGCCCATTTCCCTGACCATGACGCTGGGCTCGTTCATTGCCGGTGCCACGCCGCAAGGCGGCGCTGCCGTTGCATTCCCGGTCTTTACCAAAGTACTCCACATTACGGGGGAAAACTCGTGCACCTTTGGTTTTATGATCCAATCGGTTGGGATGAGCATGGCGGCGCTCTACATTTGGTCGAACGGCATTACTATCTTGCCGCGAGTGGTTTTTTGGGCAGTAGTGGGAGGCATTTTCGGGGTCACCTTGGGCACTTTTTGGATTGTCTTGCCCAATCCCTATCCACGGGTTTTGTTTAGTTTGGCCGCGGCCATTTTCGGCCTGACACTGCTATTGTTACGCAGGCAGTTACATGCTAAGGACTATCCAAGTGCTCCGCCCGCGAAAACGGCGCAACCTTTTTTTGTCACTGGCGCAGCTATTATTGGCGGCATTTTTGCGGCGCAAACAGGCTCTGGTGTCGATTTGGCGGTATTTATTGTCTTGACCTTGGCTTTTGGCATCAACGAAAAAATCGCTACGCCAACTTCCGTTGTGATTATGGGATTGGTGTCATTGTATGGTTTTTCACTACAGGCATTGACAGGGAAAATTCCCACAATGGTTTGGCAATGGTGGTGGGTTGCTTTTCCGGTGGTGATTTTCGGCGCACCTTTCGGCGCATGGTTTGCCTCTCGTGTGCAGCGGGAATGGCTCTTGGGGTTGATTTTGTTTTTGATTTTTTTAGAGTTGGTTTCTACATTGTATCTGATTTCCTTTCCCCCCGGAGTATGGCAGGTTTCGGTCGCCTCAGTGATTGCTTGCTTGGCGGCAATCGCTTTGCTGTTAGCTTATCGGTTTAGATGTGTCTCAGCCAGATAGGAGAATGGCAACTATCCAGCCGTAAAGCCCCTTGAAATATCAAGGGGCTTTACAATGACCGACACCTACTGCAGCGATAACGATCCACTTACATTGGTGGTGATGGAAAAAAGCCCAAAATCCAGCGAGCCATCGGTGGTGTTGAAAGTGGTTTGACGGCTCCTGCCAGCATTGAACGTGGCGGGACCAAACTGCTTGTCCAGGCGGGAAAGCAAATCGCCCGGGATCGACGCTTGACCGTCATCCACAAATCGGCAGCGGATGGTTTTGACGACTACATCCCCTCCCAGATTACCGATATCGAAACTACTGGTACTGATAGTGACGTTTAGGAATCCTTGGCTGTTCTGCCCATTCCACAGCAAAGCCAAATCATTACTAGCGGGGTGAAGAAAAACACCGGCTGAAAAATCCGGGGAAGTCAAGACCAGGGGCGCGGGCGCCCGCAACGTGGTTGAGAAAGGCCCAACCTGGGCACCGCCTGTGCCGGCAAAGGTATATTTGGACTGTTGCTCATAAAAGCCCGCCGGTAAATCTTCTTCATAGACATAAAATCCTTGTACTTTTAAATTCTCATTCACCGGCACATCAAGTATGTCACCTTTGTCGGAGCTGAGGGTAAGCTTTTCTCCCGCGTCCAGGAAGACCGGCAAATTCCCGGGTAATGGCTTAAGTGGATCGGGTTCGAATTCGCTGGTGGTTTCTGTAAACTGGCATTGATCTATGGGGGTATCATTGCCCCCCATACTGTTTATGATTTGTGTGACTTGATCCGGGTTAAGCCGGCTGCCGAAGTCGAATTCCATAAAGCTGCCGAATGCGTTTTGGGAGATCGTTTGCCCCACTTTGGAATCATTTATCCTCAAGAAACCGAAGCGGGTTCCACCGCCTGCACCCGTAGTCGTCATGACATTTAGCCACTGACGGTCGAACGAAATAATTTCCAGGGTTCCGGGCTTGGTCAGCGCCGCGGCTACTTGCCATTGCCCAGGAGTCCAAAAAGGAAACTGGCGCAAATCAAAGAACGCTTGGGGACCATATTTGAATCCAGCCGGAACACGGAAAGAGGAAAGCCACGGCCTCAGCTTTGTATTCCCATCGGGATATTCATAAATGGTGCCGTCGGGGGCGATCAGGCCGAGATGAACATCGACGATGACATCAACGTTATCGTCACCTTCACCTGTGACTGAGACGGGAACCGACACGCCACTGCCAGGAACATAAAAATTGTTGTTTACGAAAATACCGATACTGGGATCTGCCTTGGATAGCGAAGAATAACCAATCATGGCACAGGCCAAACATAAGTAAGTGAAAATCTTCTTCATCCTCGTCCTCCTGATACACGGTCCAAATCTATGCTCTGGTATTCCAAAGAGCATACAATAAGAATTTTCTTACGTCGAATTGCGAAATTTTTCCCCCAAAAGTATTCTGGAATTTGCTTAACCCATTACGCTTACCTCTCGAATTTCCAGAACGGGATGCCAATGCCGGGCAATTCCGGTTCAATCGGGAAGAAATAGGTATTCGACGGGCTGGCTGATAGCGTAGTATTCGATTATTTCCAACTATCAAATTCTGCGCCGCTTCCTAATTGAAGACAAGGCGTCTGAAAGTGGTAAAATCGTAATCCTAACTATTTGGTATGTAGGAAAAAGGCACGATGCAAGGCGGTTCTAACACTTCCAGTTTTTCTAATTCTTCTGCGGCGATTCCAGTTCCCGAAGGACTCAAGGGGATAGTGACGGAAAAGGAAGGAAACTTCGATGCCGTATCGACTTCCATTGAATGTGGCACGGTCGAAGATATCCGGGTTGAAGTCCCGAACGATCTTTTTAACGATTTGGGGCAGCAGGTGCTCGATTCCAGATCAGCCAGTATTCAGGAAAAAATAGCCCAAGGGATTCCCAAGCTGCCAGCCAAAGCCATCAGTATCGATGAAAAAAATGGGGAAGTGGTTCTTACCATCACTTCCGATGACAAAAAACCTGTCGATATCACCTTATCCATTCCGAAACCATTGGTGGAAATCCATCGTGGCCTGGGTGGGGGTGCTTTCAATACCACGGTAGATAGCGCCATCATCAATCTGGCCTTGTATCGCGCTCTGGGTTTGCCGGAAGAGCAAGTAGTCAAGTCGTATTTGTACTTGACCCTGTCCGAAGACCAAATCGAGTCAGTCCATAAACAGGCAAAGCCTTTTCCCAATCTTGAGATTTTGTGGGTGGAAGGCAGCCCGCGGCGTTCGGTTTTCATCAAGAACAAAGAAACCGGAGAAGAAATCTATTTCAGCACACCCTATGGTGAAGTGAATTCAAACCGGCAGATTCCCACTATTCAAACCCCGCGTTTCTTGTTGCTTCATAACCAGCCCGACGAAAGAATTTTTTGGGATGTTGCTGTCCGTGTCAGAAACGATCTGGTGGATCATTCCATTGTCTGGAGCGTGGGTTCCAATCAAATTCGTGATGGAATCGACCGCTATGCTTCCCCCATTGGCGTTTGCGAAACCATGACATTGAATCTGGGGGAAGCTTTGGCATGGATTCGAAAATCCAATTCCACCTACATTCGCAATGATGATGTGCTGCTGCAATTCCTGGAAACCTATGACGATGGCAATAAAAAAACCCGTTTTGGCATTGGCGGCAGTAGTTTCGTGAGGATATTCGGAATCTTCAAGACAGAACTGGACGAACCGGAAAAAAGCTTGGTTCTGCCGGAAAATCCCATCAAACGGCGCATTGTCGCCCAACGCCTGGCGGATATCCTGCACAAGTTTGGGGTGAGCGAAAGTGTCTTCATCACTGATGGCTCCAACCCCACGATCGCCAGCTTCAAATATAAAGACAGAAAGGAACAGATCAAGAAAAAAGTCCAATATTACATCCCGATTATCGAACAGGAGCGGGGTGAAAAAATTGATCGGCTGCTCGAAGAATCTGGCTGTGACCTGCACCACAAGGATGCCACTGGCTGTGGTGACTCCTACACTGCCACTGTTTTGGCGCTCAAGCAGATCACCGGCAATAGGGTGCACCCCACCACGATTTCCATTGTCGCCAATCACATCGCCCGTTTGGTCTATGCCATGCCCCATTCCAACCTTATGGAAATCGAAGGGGCATGTCCGGGAATCACTGAAAAAGTGTTGCGCATGGCTTTGAAAGATCTGGATGAAATCAACGCGCAGTGCAAGAAAAACAACCGCCTCGAAACTCTGGAATCCGAAGCGCATTCCTTGATCTTCCAGGCTTTAAAATAAGCTCTTTCCTTGATTCAGAAGGGTACTTTGAGCGCCAAAGTACCCTTTGTTTTCAAATCCAGCCCTGTAAGGTACGGTTTGTCATAGCGACAAACCCGGTAAAACAAAATCAGGGTAATAAGATTGATGATTAAACTATTTTTTCTCGCAATCTTCTGGATTGGAATCGTTTTGCCAGTTGCCGGGAATGAATCTATCCGCATCGTCGGTTCCAGCACGTTACTGCCTTTGGTTTCAGAAGCCGCCAAGCTTTACCGCCAAAGCCATCCCGATCTGGAGATTTTGCTTTCAGGGGGTGGATCGGGTGTTGGCATCGCCGCCGTTTTGCAAGGTAGCGCGGATTTGGGCATGACTTCCCGCCAGCCCACAGCCGAGGAGCAGGCGCAACTGGAGACCAAGGCAAAATTGCTGCCCATCGCTTACGATGGAGTAGCGGTGGCAGTGTCTGAAGCGGTGATTAACCACGGAGTAAAAGCTCTGAGCTTGCCCCAAATCGCTGCGATATATCGTGGGCAAATTCGCAACTGGAAACAATTAGGTGGCCCCGATGCCCGGATATTAGTCATTGACAAAGAAGCCGGGCGCGGCACCCGGCACGTTTTTGCCAACGCGGTCTTGGGGAATCCTCACGCCCGGGCTCCAGGCGCGGTGATTGTCACTGGCTCCAACAATGAAGAACAAGCCATCATTGCCCGCAGTGATCAAGCCATCGGCATGCTTTCTCACGCCTGGTTGACTGACCGGGTGCGCGGTCTGGCGATATTGGTCAATGGGGTGGCAATCACGCCTGCCGCTGAAAACATTCGCAATGGCCGTTACCCCATCCGCCGCAAACTCAATCTTATTGTCCCTATCGATCATTCTCCGGTGGTTGGTGATTTTATAGCCTTTCTTTTGTCCGGCCCGGGACAAGCTCTCGTTGAGCAGGTGGGATACATTCCAATACGGTGAAGGGATCATGCGTGTTTGGTTAGGAGTGTCTTTATTGATTTTTGGCATTCTGGCCTTGGCCGTCCCCGGTTTTTTGCTTTGGGCCAGCGCGCCATTTTGGCGCTTTGCCGGGGTGGCGGCATTGTGGCAAAGCGAATGGTTTCCCCATGAACAACGTTTTGGCCTGTTGCCTGCCATTTTAGGCAGTTTTTTGGCGGCGGCCACTGCTTTGATGATAGCCGTTCCAGGCGGGATAGCCGCTGCCCTCGTCAGCACGGAAATGCTGCCCAGGCCTTTGCGCCGATTCGTTCGCACTGTGCTGGAAGTTTTCGCGGCAATCCCTTCGGTAGTTTATGGGTTGTTGGGCATTTGGTTGTTATTGCCGGCGCTGGCTGGTTGGTTTGGCCTTCTGACAGGTCATAGCTTGCTGGCAGCGGGACTGATCTTATCCTTGATGGTATTGCCCACCATCACAGCCTTGAGCGAAGCGGCGCTTGGCGCCATTCCCAACGAACAAAGGGAAACTGCATTGGCGCTGGGATTGGATTGGCCGCAACTATTATGTCGTGTCCTTCTGCCCCAGGCTTGGCCCGGTATCCGCTCAAGCATTTTATTGGCGTTGGGCCGGACGCTGGGTGAAACCATGGCGGTTATGTTGGTGGTGGGTTCTTTGGATCGGCTCCCGCAGCCCTGGTGGAACCTGCTTCAACCTGCCCAAACACTCACATCCCGGATAGGCCGGGAGATTGGTGAAGCAGCTTGGGGTTCCCTGCACTTTTCCGCCCTGATGGGCTGCGCAACCCTTTTAGGGGTGGGCGGCGCCATGATTGCTGTATTTATTCGAACACGGAGAAATCTCCCGTGAAAAGCCGATTATTGAAAGGCTTGATTATTGTTATCGCGCTTCCTGCTCTGATCTTTCCAACCCTTGCCCTGGGATATATTTTGTACCGGGGATTGCCTGAACTGGGGGTCATGATTCTGCTTGATTCAAGTTCCGTCCCTTACGGCCTGGGCGGGCAGATAATAGGTTCCCTGCTGCTCATGATTGGCGCTTTTCTCATTGCCACGCCAGTGGCCCTCGGGTTAGCCGTTTGGCTCCAAACCAAACCGCAAAATGCCTGTTGGTTAGATAGCGTGACAAATATTCTTTATCTCTTGCAAGGCATCCCTCCGATCGTTTATGGATTGTGCGGGCTGGTGGTATTGGTCCAGCTACTGGATTGGGGTATCTCTCTGTTGGCAGGCGTGGTGGTTCTG
>JALSQY010000327.1 GCA_026985035.1 Methylothermaceae bacterium | reverse complement strand
ATGGCCGTCTGCCGCTACGTGTCACCCTAGCGCCCACCATCCGCCATGCCCGCCAGGGTTTTGTGGTTAGTTCCGGCTATTTGCGGCAAGTGCGGCAACGTTTGCCGGGACTGCGGAAATTTCCGGAAAGCGCCCGGATTTTCCTGCAGGATGCTCAAGTGCCGGAGCCCGGCTTCCGTCTGGTGCAGAAAGATCTTGCCAAAACCCTGGAGGCCATTGCGGAGAAAGGCTGGGCCGGATTTTACCGGGGCCGGGTTGCGAAGCATTTGGTTCAGGCGGTACGGGAAGCAGGGGGGATTTGGCAGTCCCAGGATTTGGCCCGCTACCGGGTGATAGAACGCGAGCCTGTCACGGGTTGGTATCGGGGTGCGCGTGTCACTTCAGCCTCCCCACCGTCGTCCGGCGGAATCGTATTGCTGGAAACCCTCAATATCCTTTCGGGATTCGATTTGAGCCATCGAGACAGCATTGCCCGCAAGCACTGGATAGTGGAAGCCTGGCGCAGAGCCTACCGGGACCGGGCCTTGTATCTGGGGGACCCGGATTTCATCCGGATGCCGCTGAAGCGTTTGCTCAGCCTGGATTATGCCGCCGGCCTGCGGGCCGCCATCCATCCCGATAAAGCCTTGCCCAGCGCCTGGTTGAATCCGGTGCCGGAGGTTCAGGACCGGGGTAGCAATACCACGCACTTTTCCATTCTGGACCGGGATGGCAACCGGGTGGCGGCGACCTTGAGCATCAATTACCTGTTTGGTTCCGGTTTTGTGGCCAAGGGCACCGGGGTGTTGCTCAATGATGAAATGGACGATTTTGCCATCAAGCCGGGCGTCCCCAACCTGTACGGGTTGGTGGGCGGGGAAGCCAATGCCATTGCGCCGGGCAAGCGCATGCTTTCCAGCATGACGCCCACTTTCGTGGAGACCGGTACCCGGTTGGGTATCCTGGGCACGCCGGGAGGCAGCCGCATCATCTCCATGGTGACGTTGGCGGTGCTTGGATTCGCTGATAGAATGTTGCCGCAAACCTGGGTGGGCTGGCCCCGCTTCCACCACCAATATCTGCCGGATGAAATACAATATGAACCCGGCGCATTGAGTGCCGGGGAAATGGAAGGCTTGCAAAAGCGGGGACACCGTCTCCGGGAGTTGAAAGCCCCTTATGGCAACATGCAGGCGATTCTTTGGGATAAAACCATCAATAAAGTCTATGCCGCTTCCGATCCCCGGCGGGAAGGAATGGCAAAAGTTGAACCAACACCATGATTTTGCGAGCCAGGCAACAAAAGATCGGCAAAAAATTGGGCCGCATGCACTGCAAGTATGACAAACAGCGGCGATATTTGCATCGGAAAGCCCTGAAACGGCGCCAAAGAGAACGTGGGACGGACCGTCATTTTTGGCGGATGCTGTCCCAAGCCTTGAAAAGGCAGTGGCGCTTGCATCATCAGCAACTTCCGGAAAATTTAGGGAAGGCCGGTTGGCGGTGGGTAGGCCGCCAACTGGACTCCAGGAATTATTCAATGGCACTTCGGATTTATTTGATTTTACTGTTCGCCTCGGATCCCAAATGGCGGGAGGAAAACCGTAGTTTGTCAGGGTATTTATGAGCCTCGCCAGCCGTTGCTTTAAAATCCTCCGCCTGTTGCGGCGCGAGAGCCGCAGACACAGGCGGGCGCTGGAAACCGACCAGTTGAATCATCAGCACCGCCAGATGGAAGTGGCGTTGTCACTGGAAAAAGAGCGGCGCAAACGGCTGCTGGAGATGGAATACGAACTGGAGCGGATCAAGCGTCAACAGCAAATGGCGTTGAGTCAACTGGAAAGCAAGCTAGAGCAGGATTTCCATGACTACCAGCAATATTTAAGGGCGGTGGATGATTTGCGGGGACAGATCCGTCAGTCGTTCGTCCATGCGCCAGAGGTGATTGTGCTGACCATTCATCATCACGCCAAGCAATTGCTGGAGCAAATGTGGAATGCCAGGGATCTGCATGAGCGGCTTCAGCGGGAACGGGAGTTTGTCAAGTTCCTTACCTGCGTGTATGAGGATACGCTTCAAACCCGGCAGCCGGAGAATCAGCCCCTCTTGCCCCGGCGGGCGTTGAAACTCATTTTGGATGCCCGGCGTTTGCCTTCGCAAGTGGCTTGATCCCTTGAAAACGCTGAATTACTAGATCGGCGGGGAATCCACCTCGATGGGCCAGCTGACGATATGGCGCAGGTGGAACTTTTCCCGAAGCTTGGGAATGACATCCATGATCCGCTCTTCCTCGTCGAAGAATTCGATGATGAGCGGCAATTGCAGTGACAAGGAAAGCAAGGAAGTGGTATGCAATTGGCCTGAGTCGCCGTAACCTGCAATGGCGCGGATCAAAGTGACGCCAATGAGCTTTTCGTCATCGTGAAGAAAGCGAAGAATCTTGTCGATGGGCGATTCTCCTTCCAGGGTATAAACACGAACCATTCGGTATTGCGTCATGATATTCTCCCGGCGGTCAAGCCCAGCCAGACACCAAAGCTGCAAAGAAAGAAATTGAGGGAAAACAGAATTAAAGGCTTGGTCCAATTCAAGCTGAACTCATCGCCACTTTCCAGTAAATGAAAAATCAAGTAAAGCCCGGAAACCATCGAAAATAAACCTAATAAGGTAATTAATGTTACAGCCCGCCATTCGGGGTGGAGAGAGGTATGGCGGGTGGCCAGGATAAAAATAAAGCCCAGCAGAAATGCCCCCAGGAGATTCAGCAGGATTTGCCCGTAAGGAAAGGTATGCGCCGTAAGCAATGCCGCGGGGAGCAATAGCAGGCTGCGCCCTGTCACCACCCCTAAAGTGACGGCGGCAAGGCACAGAGCGACGCTGGCGAGCACGTTGGTCATGGCGCGGAATAATTGACCTTGTTCGATTAATGACAGGGTTTCCAGGGAAAAGGTGGAAAAGGTGGTGAAAGCGCCCAAAAATCCCACCAGCAACGCAGGACGATAGGCGGCTGCCAAGCGGCCGACAGGCTCGGCCAGCAGCCCCTCGCTCAAAAGGCCGATGAGAAAGGAACCGATGATATTCACGGCCAGGGTGCCGTAAGGAAAATCCCGCCCCAGCCATTGATAGACGCCGCTGGAGACCAAAAAACGCAAAAGCGCTCCGGTGGCTCCGCCCATCATGATGGCGGCTGCCTGGAGCAGGGTCATGGCACCAGCGAGAGTAAAATGCCCGCCGCCACCGCCGAGCCGATCACACCCGCCACATTGGGGCCCATGGCGTGCATCAGCAAGAAGTTGTGGGGGTTGCTCTCCAGGCCAACCTTGTTGGCCACCCGGGCCGCCATGGGGACGGCGGAAACCCCGGCAGCGCCAATCAAGGGGTTGATTGGGGTTTTTCCGATTTTATTCATCAGCTTGGCCATCAATAAACCGGTGGCGGTTCCCAAGGAAAAGGCAATGGCGCCCAAGACCAAAATCCCTAAGGTTTCGATTCTGAGAAAGGCTTCAGCATTAAGCTTGGAACCTACCGACAGCCCCAAAAAAATAGTGACAATGTTGATCAATTCATTTTGCGCTGTTTTGCTCAAGCGTTCAACCACGCCGCTCTCACGCATCAGATTGCCGAAGGCGAACATGCCGATCAGAGGGGCCGCTGAAGGCAGCAGCAGCGCAGTCAGGAAGATCAGCATCAACGGAAAGATGATCTTTTCCAGTTTGCTGACGGTTCTTAGCTGGAGCATTTCGATGTTGCGTTCCTTCTCGGTGGTGAGCAAGCGCATGATGGGCGGCTGGATCAGAGGCACCAGGGCCATGTAGGAATAGGATGCCACGGCGATGGGGCCGAGCAAATGAGGGGCGAGCTTGGATGCCACGTAAATGGAAGTGGGGCCGTCGGCACCGCCGATAATGGCGATGGCGGCCGCGTCTTTCAAGGTGAAATCCATGCCGGGTATGGCATTGATGGCAATGGCGCCGATCAGGGTGCCGAAGATGCCAAATTGGGCCGCCGCTCCCAGCAGCAATGTGCGGGGATTGGCCAACATGGGGCCGAAGTCGGTCAAAGCGCCGACGCCCATGAAAATCAACAAGGGGAAAACCCCGGTTTTGATGCCGTAATAGAGATAGTGAAGAATGCCGCCTTCATCGGAAATTCCCGCCACGGGAATATTGCTGAGCACCGCGCCAAAGCCGATGGGCAGCAGCAACAAGGGCTCGAAGCCCTTGCGGATGGCCAAATACAGCAGCAAAAATCCCACCGCAATCATCAATGCCTGGCCGGTGGTGAAATTGGCCAAGCCGGTGCTTTGCCAGAGCAGGTACAACTTTTCCATGGGTTATTGTTTTTCCAGTTAGCCCAAAGTGATCAAGGTGTCGTCCACGGCCACGGCGTCGCCTTCCTTTACCAATACGGATTGCACGGTGCCGCTTTGTTTGGCGCGTACCTCCGTTTCCATTTTCATGGCTTCCATCATGACCACGACATCTCCTTCGGCGACGATGTCGCCCTGGGAGACCAGCACTTTCAGCACCGTCCCGGCCATGGGCGCTACAATGGCTACTTCTCCCTGGGATGGCGCCGGCACGGAAGATGCTGCCGGTTGTATGGCAGTCACGCTACCGCTGGGGGCGACCTGGACTTGATAGGCTTTGTTGTTGACCACCACCGTATAAGCGGCGGGCGCGGAAGCAGCAGGCGTTGGTGTTGGTTCAGGCGTTTCCCGGGATGCTTGGGAAGATTCGGCGCCAGGCGGCGGTTCGAAGGCGGCGGGATTGCCCCGTTCTTGAATAAATTTCCAGCCCACTTGCGGGAACAGCGTGTAGATCAGGACATCTTCGATTTCCTTGTCAGCCAGCTGGACCCCGTGTTCCCTGGCCAATCGCTCGAGTTCGGCGGTTTGTTTTTCCAGCTCCGGTTCCAGGAGATCAGCGGGGCGGCAGGTGATTGGTTTTTCTCCTTGCAGCACCCGTTCCTGCAAGGTTTCGTCCACCGGCGCGGGCGTTGCGCCATATTCCCCTCTGAGCAAGGCTTGCACTTCCTTGGTGATGGTCTTGTATCTTTCCCCGGATAATACGTTTATCACGGCCTGGGTGCCGACAATCTGTGAAGAAGGAGTAACCAGGGGAATATAGCCCAAATCCTTGCGTACCCGCGGGATTTCTTGCAGGACCTCATCCAGTTTGTCACTGGCTTGTTGTTCCTTCAGCTGATTTTCCATATTGGTCAACATGCCGCCCGGTACCTGGGCTACCAAAATACGGCTGTCCACGCCCTTGAGTGCGCCTTCGAAGCGGGCGTATTTCTTCCGCACATCCCGGAAGTACAACCCGATTTCCTCAACCAGTTCCAAATCCAGGCCGGTATCCCGCTCGTGCCCCTGAAAAATGGCAATCAAGGTTTCGGTGGGGCTGTGGCTGTAGGTCATGCTCATGGAAGACACGGCGGTATCGAGGTTATCGATTCCCGCTTCAGCAGCGGCATAGAAAGTGGCCACGCTCAGGCCCGTGGTGGCGTGGCAGTGCAGGTGCACGGGGATATCAATGGATGCCTTGAGGCGGCCGACCAACTCGGTAGCCACATGGGGATTAAGCAGACCCGCCATGTCCTTGATACAGACCGAATGGGCGCCCATATCTTCGATCCGCCGGGCCAGGTCCAGCCAGGTATCGATGGTATGAACCGGGCTGACGGTATAGGACATCGTCCCTTGGGCGTGCTTGCCCGAGGCGATGACCGCCTTGACCGCGTGCTCGATATTGCGCAGGTCGTTCAAGGCGTCGAAAATACGAAAAACGTCAATGCCATTTTCCGCCGCCCGCTCAACAAAGGCATCCACCACATCATCGGCATAATGCCGGTAGCCCAACAGGTTCTGGCCCCTGAGCAGCATTTGCAGCGGCGTATTCGGCAGTGCTTTTTTAAAAGCCCGCAATCTCTCCCAAGGGTCTTCGCCGAGGAAGCGGATGCAGGCATCGAATGTCGCGCCTCCCCAGGCTTCCAGGGACCAGAATCCAACCTGGTCGAGCTTGGGGCAAATCGGCAGCATGTCCTCCAGACGGAAGCGGGTGGCAAGCAAGGATTGATGCGCGTCACGCAAAACAACTTCGGTGATACCCAACGGCTTGGTCATGGATAAAAGGCCCTTTGATTGTTTAATTAGGTGGTAATGGTGGTGTTGGCTCTTGGAATCATCTTTCTTCTCGATAGCGATGTACCGCCGCGCTGATGGCGGCAATGACATCTTCGTCTTCCTGGTTGGAGGAAACCGGGATGGGTTTTGTGTTTGGGGATGCGGTATTTTCCGGGAAAAAGGCCGTCAAGAGGAAAGACATCAAGCTGACAAAGGCAACCAGCATGGCGAGGAATACAAATACAATCCCCATGCCAATCACCATCAGTTCCAGCCCGGCATTGAACAGTTCGCTCATGTTGTTTTAGCTAACTTATTGTAATTTATTGACTATATCGCCAACAGAAAGACACAAAGGCTTATAAATCTACCATTATATAGGGCAAAAATACACCTTCGTAATGCTTTGGAGCCTTTTTCAAGCGCCAGCAGGGCCGGATTGTAAACCCGCTTCTGGTTGAACCCTCTAACCATCGTCCCCATATCAATCATGAGCAAAATGACATGGGGCAGAGCAATGAAACAGGACGAGCCAAAACCAAAAACCAATGGCGGTCTTCTTGATATCCTAGACAGATTGGGACAAACCTTACAGAAAGGATGGCAGAACATGCAAAAGAAACCCGAAATCGAAATCAACAAGCCAGGCAAGCTGCCTTTTTGGCAGGACCCCCGCTACAACTGGATTGCCTATTTTATCTTGGCGATGCTGCTGCTTTCCCTGTGGCAGAACTACAACCAGGTCCGGCAAATCGAAATCCCCTACAACCAATTCCTCGAATACGTGGAGCAGGGCAAGGTGGAAAAGGTGGTGATCGAGGAGAAGAAGATCACCGGATTACTCAAGCCCGAGGCGCCCGAGGAAGAACCCCAGCCTTTCATCACGATTCCCCTGTGGGACGACAAGCTGGCCGAAATGCTCAAGCAGCATGGCGTGGAATTTATCGTCCGCCCCCAGACCACCAACTGGTTTGCCTATCTGTTTTTCAGCTGGATTCTCCCCCTGGCTTTGCTGTTTCTGTTTTGGAGCTGGATGGCTCAGCGCATGGCCGGTGGGCGCAGTATTTTGAGCCTGGGGAAACGGGCCAAGATTTATGCCGAGGCCGATGTCAAAGTGACCTTTGACGATGTGGCGGGGTGCGATGAAGCCAAGCAGGAACTCAAAGAAGTGATCGAGTTCCTTAAGGACCCCAAAAAAATCCAACGCCTCGGTGGCCGTATGCCCAAGGGTGTTTTGCTCGTGGGACCGCCGGGAACGGGTAAAACCCTGTTGGCACGGGCTGTCGCCGGGGAAGCCGGAGTGCCGTTTTTCAGCATTACCGGCTCTGAATTCATCGAAATGTTTGTGGGCGTCGGCGCGGCCCGGGTGCGGGATTTATTCGAACAGGCCCGGCAGAAGGCCCCCTGCATTATCTTCATCGATGAAATCGACGCCATTGGACGTTCCCGGGGCGCTTCCCCCATCAGCCACGAAGAGCGTGAACAAACCTTGAACCAACTTTTGGCCGAGATGGATGGGTTTGATCCATCTTCGGGCGTGGTGGTCATGGCTGCCACCAACCGGCCCGAGATTCTCGACAAGGCATTGCTGCGCCCGGGCCGCTTTGACCGTCAGATTGTGGTGGATAAGCCGGATGTGGATGGCCGCGTCGGGATTCTCAAGATCCACACCCGCAAGATGAAATTGTGCGACGATGTGGATTTGCATACCGTGGCTTTGCGCACGCCGGGATTTGTGGGAGCCGAACTGGAAAATGTCTGTAACGAGGCGGCCATCATCGCGGTACGGAAGAACCACGATTGCGTATCGATGGAGGATTTCGAAGCTGCCATCGACCGGGTCATCGCCGGGCCGGAAAAGAAAACCCGGGCCTTGAACCCCCAGGAAAAAGAGCGAGTGGCTTATCACGAATCCGGTCACACCTTGGTGGCCGAATGTGTGCCTACTGGCGAGCCGGTGCATAAGGTTTCCATCATTCCAAGGGGCATCGGGGCGCTGGGCTATACCTTGCAATTGCCCGTGGAGGAGAAATTCTTGGCCACGGAGCAGGAGCTCAAGGATCAATTGGCGATTCTTTTGGGCGGAAGAAGCGCGGAAGAAATCATTTATGGTGATGTTTCCACCGGCGCCCAAAACGATTTGGAAAAGGCGACGGAAATCGCCCGCAACATGGTGTGCTATCTGGGCATGAGTGAGAAGCTGGGTCCGGCTACCTGGGGGCAGCGCCAGCAATTGGCCTTTTTGGAAAACGCCCCTGCCCAGGAGATCAAAAACTATAGCGAGGAAACCGCCCGGGCCATCGACGAGGAAGTCAGGCAGTTGATTGAAGAGGCCCACCAGCGGGCTGTCAATATCATCAAGGAGAAGAAAGAGGTGCTCGATGCCATAGCAAAATTGCTTCAGGAAAAAGAAGTGATCAGTGGAGAGGAAGTCAAGCAAATCATCTCAGAAGCAGGATCGTCGGTAACTTGATTGCTTTTCTGGGAATGGGGGGTTAGATCGCGCCGCATAGAATTCTCATGGGATCATCAACGAGCAAACCCTTTGCCCGCCTGCTGGGCCTGATCGTCGAGGACCGGCGCGATCTGGTCACCCTGGTGGCGTTCAATTTCATTTCCGGGCTGCTTTATCTGGCGGTTCCCCTGGGTGCCCAGGCGCTCATCAACACCATCGCTGCGGGGGTGTTCATGCAACCCCTGGTGGTTCTGGCCATGCTGGTGTTTGCGGGGCTTTTTTTCGTTGCCTTTCTCAAAGTGATCCAATACAAGCTGATCGAACTGCTGCAGCAACGGATTTTCGCCCGCATCGCCCTTCGGCTGGCCGAACACCTCCCCCGCATCGAGCACGTCGCCCTGCGGGAAGACTATGCGCCGGAAATGGCCAACCGCTTCTTCGACACCATCACCATCCAGAAAACCTGGGCCAAGCTCCTGACCGATGTGCCCGCCTCGGTTTTGCAAATTCTGGTGGGACTGGCGTTGATGGCGGTCTACAGCCCCTTTCTGCTCGGCTTCGACCTGCTGTTCGTGGGCGCGGTGAGCACCATCGTGCTGCTGGGCCGTGGCGGCATCGACACCAGCCTGGAGGAATCGAAGCACAAGTACCGGGTCGCCGAATGGCTGGAGGAACTGGGACGGTGCCATGTCAGTCTCAAGATGAACAGCCTGC
>JALSQY010000326.1 GCA_026985035.1 Methylothermaceae bacterium | reverse complement strand
ACCGCGTTGTCGGCACCACGCGCCTGCTCAGCGATGCGGCGGCGCGGCGGGCCGGAGGCTTTTATTCCGAAACCGAATTCGATCTGGGCGCAGTACCCACCTTGCCCGGACGGCTGCTCGAGGTGGGACGTACCTGTATCGATCCCGACTGCCGGGGCGGAGCGGTACTCGCGGTACTTTGGGCCGGGCTGGCCAGATACGCCGTCGAGCGCGGCTTTTCCTATCTGATGGGATGCGCCAGTATTCCCCCCAATCCCGATGGCTTCGCAGTGGAGGCGTTCTACCGTCATTTGACCGATAGCCAGCGCGGGCCGCAATGGCTGGCCGTTTCTTCCCGCCGCCCGATTCCGGATGAAATGTGTACCCGGACGGGTGATTGTGGCATTCCGCCTCTGTTGCAAACCTATCTGCGGCTGGGCGCCTGGGTATTGGGGGATCCCTTCTGGGATGAGGATTTCAATTGCATGGATGTGTTCATCCTGCTGCCGTTGAACAATATGAAAGGGCGTTATGCCAGACGTTTCATCTCCACCGGGGTCCGGCCGGGCGAGCTTCTTTGAGGTTGGCGGGAAATCCGCCGCCTTGCTGTGCTGGATTGTGGGGGGAATCGTATTCGCCTTCACCGTGATGCCGCTTGCCGCCCTTTTCGATCCGCGATTTCCCACCGCAATCCGCCTCGGCTGGCTGCGGGGCGCGGCCAGGATTCTGAAAGTCCGTCTTCAGGTGTCGGGTGCGCCTTCGGATGCACCGGCACTGATTGTGGGGAACCACGTGTCCTGGCTGGATGTGATCGCTTTGGGTGCGCAATCGCCCGTCACCTTCGTGGCCAAGCGGGAAGTGGTCGCCTGGCCGCTGCTGGGAGTCCTGGCCCGCCGCGGCGGGACGGTGTTCGTCGATCGGGCGCGGGCTCGGGGGATGACGGCGACGATAGAACAGATAGCCCGCCGCCTCTCAGCCGGTGAGCGGGTGGTGATCTTTCCCGAGGGCACCACGACGACGGGGGATTCGGTCCTGCCTTTCAAAGCGGGGTTGTTCGAGGCCGCAGTCCGGGCGGGAAGCCCGGTGCAGCCCGTGGAGATCCGCTATCTGGAGGAGGCGGCCGTTGCCGCGCCTTTCGTGGGCGACGATCATTTCCTCGCTTCCCTGTGGCGTTTGCTGCGCCTGTCCGAGGTGCCGGTGCGCGTGGTGTGGCATTCGCCTTTGGGGAAAGGCAGCCGCAACCAGTTGGCGGCGCTTGCCCGTCAAACCATCCTGGCAGGACGCACCCCATAAATCCTGGGACTGCCGGTCAGGGTTACCTCGGCTTCCCTGCCGCTGAGGTTGTCATGCCTGTCCGGGCAACTCGTTCCGGGAATTTTCCCACAGCAGATGGGCGCCTTCCTCGACCCAATGGATCGGCGACCAGGCGCCTTCGTCATCCTACAAGCACGGTCGTCAAATTCGTCTATCCTTCTGACTAAGACCAAGGGAAGAGCCAAACGAACACCGTGCGAAACATTTTGTACACACTCGTGCTGCTGATCTGGGCTGGAACCGCTTTTGCCGGCAGCGAAATGCGGATTCTGATTGATGTCTCCGGCAGCATGAAAAAAACCGATCCCCATAATTTGCGCATTCCCGCGCTCAAGCTGTTGCTCGAATTATTGCCCCCGGAAACCAAGGCGGGGGTTTGGCTGTTTGCCGAAGACACCAATACATTGGTTCCTCTTGCGTCGGCAGATGAAAATTGGCGGAAGGAAGCGCTCAAGGCCAGCGCCAAAATCCACTCCCGTGGATTGTTCACCGATATCGAAAAAGCCCTGAAAACCGCCTCCAGAGATTGGCAAGCAGCAGCCAAGGCAAGCCAACGCAATATTTTGCTGTTGACCGATGGGATGGTGGATGTAGCCAAGGATACAGCGCAAAACGCCGCATCCAAAGCCAGGATTGAAAATAAACTGCTACCCCGGCTGCAACGATTGGGCGCCCACATTTATACCATCGCCTTGTCCGATCAGGCCGATCATCAACTGCTCAAGCGCTTGTCTCTGGCCACGGACGGCTGGAGCGAAACCGCCGATTCCGCCGAAGAACTGCAACGCTTGTTCGTGAAAATCTTTAAAAAAGCGGTACCGCGCGATGGTTTGCCCCTGGAGAACAACAACTTTACCGTGGATCTGAGTGTCAAGGAGTTCACATTACTGGTGTTCCGCAAGGCAGGCAGCCCGGCGACGGAATTGATCAAACCCGATGGCAGCCGCTGGAATTACGATCAGTATCCCGATTCTGTCCGCTGGCATCATGAAGAAACCTACGATTTGATCACCGTCGCCCAACCCATGCCGGGACAATGGCAATTGGCAGCCGATGTAGATCCGGACAATCAGGTTATGATCGTCACCGACCTCAAACTCAAGGTACAGCCGGTTCCCCATTATTTCAGCCTGGGGGAAACCATCGATGTAGCGGCCGAATTGACTGAACACGATAAACGCATCACCCGGCAAAATTTTCTCAAGCTGGTGCATTTTGAACTCAAGCAACAAGGTGAGCAGGAAAATACCTGGCCATTGCAGCCCGATCCCCAACAAACCGGTGTCTTCAAGCAACGACTGCAAGACGAACTATCCCCCGGCACCTACGAACTGATTCTCACGGCCGATGGCAATACTTTTCAGCGCCAATGGACCCAAAGCGTTGAGGTCATTGCCACACCGGTTCAATCGGAAGTGAATATCAAGGAAGATTCTGAAACCCCTCTGGAAATCCGCCTCACTCCCGATCCGAATGTGATTGATCCGGCTTCTTTTCGTGCCAAGGCAGTGATTGCCGATGACAATGGCCATACCCTGGAAGCTGACTTCTCCCAAGAGCCCGATGGCAATTGGATCTTGACCATGAAAAAGCCGCCACAGGATCAAACCCTGATTGTCAACTTTGACATTCAGGCAACCAGCCGGCAAGGGCAACCGCTTTCCCCCGTTTTAAAACCTGTCACCATCGATCCAGCGCTGTTTGAAGAAAATGACGATGAAGAAACCGCCGATGAAGCTGGCGAGGAACTCGAAGAAGAACTCGAAGGTGAGGATACCCCCGAAACCAACTGGCTGCTTACCGGCTTGATTGCCACGGCAATCAATCTGGTCCTGGGGCTTGCCGGATTCTTTGGCTGGCGCTGGTCACAAAAGCGCGCCCAAGAGCAACAGGAAAAATTACTCAGCCGCTTGGCTTCTTAAATTTAGAAATCAGGAAATTCGACTACCATGGTCCCGTTCGATTCTTTAGCCATTATTTTCATCCTGGAAGCGCTGATTGGAGTTTCTCTTTTCTCGACCGTCCTCTTGATAATCTTTTCCCGCCGCAAAAACCAAGAACGGCAAGCGGTAGGCAAGTTGATCGGCCGCCTCCGCAAGGTCGAAAATGACCGGCTGAAAGAGCTCTCGGATATCCTCCATGAAATCGGCCACCTGGCCCCCGATGAGTTAGAAACTTTATTGGAAGAAATCAAGCAACACGAAAAAGCCCTCTATCAGCAGGTTTTTAAATTATTTCTTGACCGTGACGTCAAGTTGCTGGGGAAAATCCAGCAACGAATCAAGGATTTGTCCCAACCCTATCACGATTTGCTGAAAAACTTGCCGCAACAGGGACCCGATCTGTCCGATGAGCTCCAACAAGCCCAGCATGAAATTCAACGCCTTAAGGCAGAGAGCGATCAATTGGCCAAACAGTTGGAAGTCGCCATGGAAACCATTGACCGGGTTTCCTCGGAATACACCAACATGTTCGGCGGCGGGAAATCCAAAGAAGAACTGGAGGCCAGCCGCAGCAAGATCCTGCAAACATTGAAAGACAACGAACGCCGGATCAACAACATTCAAGAAATCGACGACGAGATCATTATTACGATGGAAAATGAGTGACAATCATGAATATTTGGTGGTTCTTGGGCATTGAGCTGTTTTTGACAACCGCCACCATCAGCCTCCTTTGGGGGCTTTCCCTATGGCGCCGGCGGAAAAATCACACCAAAAACATGAGCGCGCTGCTGGAAACCCTGGAAAAGGCCGAAATAGAACGTAGCGAGCATTACAACCAATGGCTCAAGACCCATCGAAATCTCGGCGAAGAAGACGCCTTGCTGTTAGTCAGCGAATGGCTCGAATCAGAAAAAGCCTATTGGCGGGCATTTGTCGCCTGGCAACTGAACCCTGATTCCTCCGGCCCCACCGGCTTGGTCAAGCCTCTACATCAGCTGATGGATACCAGGCTGGATTCTCTCACGCAACTGGATTCATCTTCTCCCGTTGGTCCAGAATCCAGCGAAGAACCTCAAACCACTCAACCAGAAGCTCAGGACACAAATCCCCAAACTGCATCTCCAGAGCAAGCATCCCCGTCTTCTGACGAGGATGAAGGACCAACGGTTTTGTCCGACGCCCCTGCCGAGGATGCGGTTCAGGTTTCCGGTGATTCTCCCCAGGCGACATTGCCGGATGACCCACCTCAAGACGCCGTGCCGGACGAGGAGTTAGTCATCCTGTCCGATGCCGAAGACGAAGCACCCCCCGATCAAGAGACTGTAAGCGGCGAGGCAGAGGCAGAGGCAGAGGCAGAGGCAGAGGCAGAGGCAGAGGCAGAGGCAGAGGCAGAGGCAGAGGCAGAGGCAGAGGCAGACAAGGTTAACCCTACGGAATCTTTTTCAGAAGGAGCAAAAGCTTAATTTCAGGGACACCTTGCTTATTAAGCCCAAATTGATGATAACGAAAGACAAGCCCGTCAAGTGCCAGGTTGGGCTTCAAATAACTTGGCGGATAGCACTTATTTCTATTGCCGGTAGCAACACATTCTCAAATTCTCCAACCTGCGGTTAGTAGGGCCGCAAGTCCCTGTTCACAAACACGCTGGCGTTGATAAGCACTGCACCGCCACTGACAGGCGCCACACTGACTACAGATAATGCCTTCTCCGCCACCAGAAAAAACCAGCCATTAAAATCATGCCTCCCACCGCCATTCCCCCTACAATCAAGCCGTAATGGCTAGGTCGAAACCAAAACCGGACCACAGACCGTCCCTGCGGCAAAAATACCTTCTGAAACAACCCTTCGGTCTCTTCAATCGCGACCGGAACGTCATTGACCATGGCATGCCAGCCGGGATAGAAGGTTTCCAACCGAACCATGGTTCCGGGAACGTCACACTGGGCAACGACCTGATACCGACTCGCGATTTGCAGCTGACAACTTTCAGCGCTGAAATAACTACGATAGCGATTTAACCGGTAAATCTTCATCACCTCATCTTTGTAGACAAGTTGCAAAGGCGTCTCTTCACCGCCCAAGTAGCTGAATCTCATCCGTAGAAATTTGGCTTCCATCCGGTTTCCATTCTTCCATAAAACCTGGCGAGTTTCGGGTGTCTTCGGCCACAACCACACCGCCATAGGTTTCGTCGCATTCACATAGCGCACCTTGATTTCCACCAAAGCACGCTCTTTTATTACCATCGATTCAGGCAAACGGATTTCCACGAAATCATTATCCACAGCCAATTTGATATCGGAAACCACTTCCTCGCATTGACCCTGATGACAAATCCCCACCACCAATATGCCATCCGACTTGCCCCGGTATGTCCCGATGAATATTCCCAAAGCCTGTAACTTGCCTGGCGGCAGCCTTAGCCACGCCTGCAAGGTATCCCCCTCACCCAACTCCAGTGGAACATTTTGACTCTTCCGCACCGACACTTCATACTCCTGGAAAAACAAATTCACTTCTGGACGGGTAATCAGGTAGGAAACCCCCGAACGGCCATATTCCGAAAGATTGCCTTGAAGCACCCGCAAAGATGAAGGCGATTTCGGATCCGGATGATGACTGCCATTGAATATTATTGGGCTGGCATACGGGTCAAGGTGGTCATGGGTATAGCGTGTAAGATTCTTGGGGATAGGCAGATCGTTGTAATTCAATTGCGCAATACCGAAAGCCGAGCCATAGTTCGGTGCTACAGGGCCCATTGTATAGAACCGTTGCTGTCCCAAATGACGGCTAAGAAATTCCACGCCCGCCAGATGCATTTCACCTCTTCTCGGATAAGCAAGAATCGGTACCAGAAAATAAACCGCCGCTTCCAGCACCACGACAACGCCAAGCATCTTCATCGACCAAGTGCGCCCAATCAATGCCAATGAGATCATCATGGTTAAAATCAGCCCGCCAAAAAGCAGGGACCCGGCCATCGACAGCCATTGATATTCGTCAGCGATAATCCTTGTCACTGCTTCAATGGATGACAGCAACGCCAGCAAAACCAGCAACAACATCAAGAGCGTCATCGCCAGAAACCACTTCAATTCATAACGACGATTAACCAGATCATCCAGGGAAAACCCTGCCAAAACAACCAAACCCATCGACAAAGAAGGCCAAACATACCGGTAAAATGCCGCCTGCTCCATCATCGGCAACCAGTTCATCATATCAGTGATAACCGGCAATCCGAATGCCTTACCCAGACCAACCAAAATCCACAGTAAAACCACCACCTTTAAAAGGACTTCCCGCTGTCCAATCAGAGACAACAAAGCCAGGAAGACACATCCCAATCCAAAGAACCCTCCAACATCGGCCCACCACTTGTGGATCTCGGCATCGGGGGAAAGGAATATGGGACCGAACAAATAGGGAAAAAAAATCGCCGCGATTTCACTCGGGGGAAGGAAAACAGAATCAATCCCAGACTTATGTCCCCCTATTTCGGCCAGACCGAGATACTCGAAAAAAGGGACCAACACCGGCAAGCTGAGAAGCAGACCGACTACAACACCCGCCATCACCCAAAACAGAAAAAGCCAGCGTTGCCCCCCCCACAGTTGAACAAACCGGATCAGCGTCCAAATTGCGGCCAGCAACCCATCGATATAGGCCACTTCCGGAAAACCTGCATAGAGGGAAAATGCCAAGGCAATTGGAATCCAAGACCAACCCTTTGCATTACCCAGACGCACCGATCCCGCCACCGTCTCCACACCCAGCAACAGCCAGGGGAGAAAGGCGATAGGATTGATAACAGCATTGCCCAACCAGGCAAAAGTTCCGTTGATTTCATATAACATTCCTCCGCACAAAGCCGCCACCACTCCCATCCCCAAACGCCTCAGAAGCAGCCAGGATCCTATGCCGGCAATGATCTGCAGACTCAGATGAAACAACAGTTGTCCTTTGGGCAGGGCAAACAGAAGCACGAAAGGCAAAAACAGGGCTGCCCCTTGCATCTCCGCTACCAGAGGTGTCCCTGTACCTTCAAAAGGATTCCACCAGGGTATGATGCCAGCCAGCCAGTCCTGGGCCGCCCGCCGCCCCAAGGCATCCGAGGTAAATGCTATATTGGGGTCGATCGTCGGAGACCCGGGTAGAATCGCACCATCCACTCCGGCAGCAACCCTCCCGTAAATCGTAAAAGGGTCGGATATTAAGCAACCGCTCCAGAGAGGGAACTTAAGCAGCAAGGGCCAGATGGTCAGTACGGAAAGCGCGCCCCAGAAACTAAAAGAACGCTTGACTGGCTCTTTTGGATAATAATTCTTGGTATGGCTGAACACAAAGCGACGGGACAGAATAAAGTTGAAAAACATCCCGGCAATTGAAGCTATTGCCACAGCCGCAACGGGATACTGATGGAACCAATTGGACTGGAGCACCAATAGAAAATAAATGCCATTATTGACCAGCCATCCAAAAAAATTGGCGCCCACATAATACAACCACTCCCTTGTCAGGGAATGACCGCTGGGCGAGAAAGTATAATGCCTGTTCAACCACCAAGTGATTGTCACCGCCAGGGGAAACGCAATTGCCTGAGCCCATAATGGCCCTATGGATGGGGACAGGGCGGCAACCACACCACCATTGACAAAAAAACCTATCACCCCCACCCAGGCAAAGTTCAGAAGTTGTTGAAACATCATCGCTGCGGCGAAATTTTACTTCTTACGCCAGGTGGAGGATATTGCAGATATTGTAAACGCTTCATTTCCCTGCGGCCACTGGTTACGGTATCCAAGATCAAACCTATCGTGCCGCAAATGACGGCAATAATCATTAGCGAGGCAGACAGAAATGCAGTTGGAAACCGTGGCACCAGACCGGTCTTAAAATATTCCAGTACCAAAGGCACACCGAGAATCAAGGAAACCATGGCAAAAATAAAACCAATCGCCACAAAAAAACCTAATGGATGCTCCAATTTGTACAACCGAAAAATAAACTTCATGATCCTCCAACCATCATGAAAGGTATGAAGCTTGCTTTCCGAGCCTTCTGGCCGGGCATAATAAGGGGCGGAGAGTTCTTCCCAAGGCAATCCCAATTCCAACGTATGAACCAGCATCTCGGTTTCTATTTCAAATCCAGTGCTGAAAGAGGCAAAGCTCTTCGCAAAACGGCGGGAAAAAACCTTGTAGCCCGAAAGCATGTCGCCAGGAGGCTGGCCAAAAAATTTACGAACAATCCGGTGAAACACCCGGTTTCCGAATTGATGACCCGGCCGGGTTACTTCCTCTTCGACATAATCTCTGGCAATGTTGACCATATCCAAGCGATGCTGCAGCAACCTTTCCACCGCTTTCGGAGCCATCCTGGCATCGTAGGTTGCATCACCGTCCACCATAATGTAGATATCCGCCTCCACATTGGCGAACATCACCGCCACCACATTTCCTTTCCCTTTTTGCGGAACATAAAATACCTGGGCACCTGCAGCCCTGGCTATTTCAGCCGTACCATCGCTACTGGCATTATCAAAAACAAAAACTTCCGCATCAGGCAACACAGCCTGGAAATCAGAAATAACCCGTGCAACCGTCTTTGCCTCGTTATGACAAGGAATTAAAACAGCAATCGAAAATTGACAAAGTAAATCCATATACTGCACATCCTAATTATATAGTTGCCTTATTTCCGGCTGCCTGCCCAAGTACCCAATAACAACGCACTCCCCAAGACGGCAGCCGCCCAACCGAGGGGAATCAACACCCCCATTCCCAATAACACACTGGCTGAAATTATCAGAGCCCCGCCACCAATAGCAGTGGCTGTTTGTTGATAGCCGCGGTGAATTTCTGCTTTGAGTTCACGTAATTCCGGGGATTGCCACTGAACTTTCAAATCCCCCTGGCTGGCATCGTGCAAAAGCCGGAAAACATAACCGGGAATCTCCGGTAATTGTTCCGCCAGTTCCGGCACTTGCGCCTTGGCCTTGTTGTAAAGCGTGCGGGGGTGCACCCGGGTTT
>JALSQY010000325.1 GCA_026985035.1 Methylothermaceae bacterium | reverse complement strand
GTGCTCCACCATTCTCATGGCCTGGAACTGACCGACAATCCGGAAGAAGCCGACGTCTTGCTGCTTAACACCTGCTCCATCCGGGAAAAGGCGCAGGATAAAGTGTTCTCCCAACTGGGCCGCTGGCAACCCTTGAAAACCCGCCGTCCTGACGTAGTCATTGGCGTTGGAGGCTGTGTCGCCAGCCAAGAAGGAGAAACAGTTCAACGCCGGGCCCCTTATGTGGATATCGTGTTTGGCCCCCAAACCTTGCACCGGCTTCCAAATTTGCTGGAACAAGCCCGCAGAGAAAAACGTCCGGTGATGGACATTTCCTTCCCCGAAATTGAAAAATTTGATGCCCTTCCCAAGCCCCGGGCCGAAGGCCCCAAAGCCTATGTTTCCATTATGGAAGGTTGCAGCAAATACTGCACCTATTGCGTCGTGCCTTACACCCGGGGCACGGAAATCAGCCGCCCTGTGGAAGATGTCGTGGCGGAAGTGAAAACCCTCGCCAATCAAGGCGTGCGGGAAGTCAATCTACTCGGCCAGAATGTCAATGCCTACCGGGGAACCACTGAAGACGGGGACTGGGCAGATCTGGCATTGCTTCTATTTGAAATCGCCAATATCGAAGGGATCGGCAGAATCCGCTTTACCACCTCTCACCCAGCGGAATTCGACGATAACCTCATCGAAGCCTACGCCGCTATCCCACAACTGGTGAATCATCTGCATCTTCCGGTGCAGAGCGGCAGCAACCGGATCCTGGCGCAAATGAAACGGGGTTACACTCGCCAAGCCTATATGGAGAAAATCGCCAAATTGCGGACGGCCCGGCCCGACATTTCCCTTTCCTCCGATTTCATCGTCGGGTTTCCCGGCGAAACCGGCGAAGATTTTGAGCAAACCATGGATTTGATCGAACAAATCGGCTTCGACCACTCCTACAGCTTCCTCTACAGCCAAAGACCCGGCACGCCGGCAGCGGAAATGGCCGATGATGTTCCATTGCAAACCAAAAAAATGCGTTTAGCCCGCTTACAGCAACGAATCCAGGAAATGGCCGGAGAGATCTCCCGGCGCATGATCGGCACCCGGCAAACTATCCTGGTGGAAGGCGCATCACGCAAAAACCCCAAGGAATTAAGCGGGCGCACGGAAAACAACCGGGTGGTGAATTTTCAGGGGCCCATGGATTTGGCGGGCCAATTCGTGCAGGTTATGATTACCGAAGCCTTGCCGAACTCCTTGCGGGGACGGTTAGTCTAAGTTATGCTGAATTAAACAGTACATTGAGGTGTTGAACCAGCCCAAGTGGCTTAAATCTTATCCATTGACAGAAAACTCCACAACGCTCCAAATCACCCTGGAGCCCGCGGACAATCATAGATTGGCCAATTTATGCGGGCAATATGACGAAAATCTGAAACAAATCGAAAAGCGCTTAGGCGTCGAGATTGCCAGCCGCGGCAATCGATTCCAGATCATGGGCTCATGCCAGCCAGTCGAGGCGGCATCCAGAATCATCCATAATCTTTTTCAAGCAGCTTCCCAAGAAGCCATTACCCCGGAACACGTGCATCTTTCCTTGCAAAACTCGAGTGTGACCGCGCTGCTTGAAGAGGAGAACGCGGCTGCGGCAGCGCCCGTGCTCATCCGCACCAGGAAAATGGTCATCAAGGCCCGGGGAGGAAATCAGCAGCGCTATCTCAAAAATATCCTCTCCCACGATATTAATTTTGGTATAGGACCTGCCGGTACCGGCAAGACCTTTCTTGCCGTCGCTTGCGCGGTGTCGGCATTGGAGCAGGAAACCGTCAAGCGCTTGATCTTGACCCGGCCTGCCGTGGAGGCCGGCGAGCGCTTGGGATTCCTGCCCGGTGACCTGGCTCAAAAGGTCGATCCTTACCTCCGCCCGCTTTACGATGCGCTTTACGAAATGTTGGGTTTTGAACGGGTCACCAAGTTGATCGAACGCAATGTTATCGAAATCGCGCCCTTGGCCTTCATGCGGGGAAGGACACTGAATGATTCCTTCATCATTCTCGATGAAGCGCAAAATACCACCGTTGAACAGCTAAAAATGTTCTTGACCCGGGTTGGATTCGGCTCCACCGCTGTCGTCACCGGCGATATCACCCAAGTGGATCTGCCACGGGACCGCCCATCCGGCTTGAAGCATGTTCTGGAAGTATTGAGCAATGTGAAGGGCATCAGCTTTACCCGCTTTGACGCCAATGATGTGGTCCGCCACCCTTTGGTGCAGCGGATTGTCGCCGCCTACGAGGCCTACGACAAAGCCCGCGCTGAACTGGCAAAATGACCGCTTGCATCGATATTCAGCAGGCCTGCGAGGATCCTTGCCCCGACCCTGAACAGATACGCCACTGGGTTAAGCAGGCATTGGCTGGAAAGCCTGCCGAAGTTTCCCTTCGTATCGTCGATGAAGCCGAAATGACGGCGCTCAACCAACGCTACCGGGGCAAGGCCGGCCCCACCAATGTGCTCAGTTTCCCTTTTGCCCCACCTCCTGGCGTCCCCAATACTTTCCTCGGCGACATCGTCATCTGCGCCCCCGTGGTGGCGATGGAAGCTCATGAGCAGGGCAAATCCCTGTCTGCCCACTGGGCCCATATGGTTGTCCATGGGATATTGCACCTGCAGGGTTACGATCATATTGATCCCAAAGAGGCCCAACACATGGAGCAACTGGAAACGGAAATTCTGGCCCGGCTAGGTTTTGACAATCCTTACCAAGAAGAGGTACTCACCCACCATGAATGACGAACAACCGGACGAATATCACGACTCGAAAAATTGGGTCGAACGGTTGAGCCATTTCTTTTCCGGCGAGCCAAAATCCAGAGCTGAACTGTTGGAAATCTTCCGTGACGCCCAGAAGCGTCACATTATAGACCCAGACGCCATGTCCATGATTGAAGGTGTGCTGAAAGTGTCGGAACTGCGGGTGAGGGATATCATGGTGCCCCGGGCGCAAATGGATGTGGTCAACCAAAATTCCCTAATCGAAGAAGTCTTTCCTGTTGTCATCGACACTGCCCATTCCCGCTTCCCTGTCATAGGTGAAGACCGCAGCGAAGTGGTGGGAATTCTGCTGGCCAAGGATTTACTACCCTACGCCCTGCGGCAACAACTGGATGTTCCCGTCAAGAAAATCATGCGCTCGGCCCATTATGTGCCGGAAAGCAAACGCTTGAACGTCATGCTGCGGGAATTCCGCATGCGCCGGCAACACATGGCCATTGTCATTGACGAATACGGCGCGGCGGCAGGTCTGGTGACTATCGAAGATATTCTGGAACAAATTGTCGGTGAAATTGCCGACGAACACGATCTGGAAGAAGAATACGTCTTCCGCCGCAGCAGCCGGTGTTACACCGTCAAGTCAATCATGCCCATTGAAGAATTCAATGAATATTTCGGCACCCAATTGGAAGCGGGAGAATTCGACACCATTGGCGGTTTGATTGTCCATCAATTCGGCCACGTCCCCAAGCGGGGAGAGAAAGTCGAAATCGATCATCTGCTATTCGAGGTACTGCGCGCCGACAACCGACGGATTCACATGCTCAAAGTCAAAGTCTTGGAGCCTGAAACTTCCGACTCGGCCTCCCGTGCCAATTAATTCATTTGCCACCAATCCCCTGCTGGCATTTACCGCGGGAGCGATACTACCCTTCGCCTTTGCGCCTTATGGCCAAAGCTATCTTGCACCTGTCATGCTGGCAATACTGTTTTTCTGCTGGCAACAATCTCCCACACCGAAGAATGCCGCCTGGTTGGGCTATTTATTTGGCCTGGGACAATTTGGATTGGGAACCTGGTGGGTATACATCAGTATGCACGAATTCAGCGGCGCGGGAATATTGCCCTCGAGCCTTTTGACACTGCTTTTTATCAATGTGCTGGCCGTGTTTCCTGCCCTGGCAGGATGGTCATCACGCTGGTTGTGCCGGGGAGAGATGCCGGTTTGGCAGGTAATCCTGATCATCCCTAGCCTCTGGAGTATTTCGGAAATCCTGCGCGGATCCGTCATGAACGGCTTTCCCTGGCTGGAAATCGGTTATAGCCAGAGCGATACACCCCTTGCTGGCTACGCGCCTGTTTTTGGCACCTATGGCGTTGGCTGGCTGACCGCTCTGACAGCAGTCGGCATTTGGTTATTGTTTCAACTCCGGGCTGCCGCTTATCGGCTTGTCGCATTATTAGCCTTGATATGGATTATCGGTACAGGTTTCAAATATATCGAATGGTACCGACCAGCTGGAGAACCGTTTCAAGCCACTCTCCTGCAAGGCAATATTCCACAAGACTTGAAATGGCAGCCCCAAACCCGCCGCCGGATTCTGGAAACTTACTTGAATATGACCCGCCAACATTGGGACTCCAAGCTCATCGTTTGGCCTGAAACGGCGGTACCGGCCTTTCTTCATCAGGTACGGGATACTTTCCTAAGCGCCTTGGAAAAAACAGCCAAACAAAAAGGCTCAGATCTGTTAATTGGCGTCCCGGTACTTGACCAAACTTCCAACCGTTACTACAACGCCATTATTAGCCTGGGACAAACGCCAGGAGTCTATTACAAACGTCATTTAGTCCCTTTTGGCGAATATTTGCCCCTGAGACCGGTCTTTGGGTTCGTACTCGATCTCCTGCAAATCCCCCTCTCGGACTTTACCGCTGGAACAGACGATCAACCACTGCTGGTGGCCGCCGGTTACCCGCTGGCGCCCACCATCTGCTACGAGGACGCTTTCGCCCGCGATGCACTGACAGGATTGCCGGAAGCAGCATATATGGTCAATGCCAGCAATGACGCCTGGTTCGGCGACTCCATCGCCCCCCATCAGCATTTGCAAATGGCACGCATGCGGGCATTGGAAGGCGCCCGTTTTTTACTGAGAGCCACCAATACGGGCATCACCGCAGTGATTGGGCCCGATGGCAAAGTACGCTCTCAAGCCGCCCAATTCGTGCGCACATCATTGACTGAAGAAATCATCCCCTTGACTGGTGCCACCCCTTATGTCCTGTGGCATGATTGGCCGTTGTGGACATGGCTTTTTCTTGTTGTGGCTGGAGGGCTCTGGTTAAGACTACGCAGCCAAGATGCCAGCAATGAAACGGCGTGAAATCTGGTTCGTTTCCGACCTACACCTGAGCCCTTCAACATCCCCTCTTTTACAGGCATTTTCCCGACTAGTCCAAGGCTGCATGCAACAGGCAGAATCCCTTTACATTCTAGGGGACTTATTTGACGCCTGGATTGGAGATGACGATCCTTCTCCACTGGTCAATGTTGTCACCAGCCAACTGCGGCAACTGACCGATGCGGGAGTCAACGTCTATTTTCAGGCAGGTAACCGGGATTTCCTCATTGGTGAAGCGTTTGCCACGGCAACGGGTATTACTTTGTTGCCCGATTATCATGTCATTTCCTTATCCGGCTATGCGACCCTGCTCATGCACGGGGACCTCCTGTGCAGCGACGATCTCCACTATCAACAAATCCGCCGACGAATCCGAACCCCCGAGTGGCGCGAACGGGCTCTCGCCAAACCGTTGTGGCTGAGGAAGGGGTTGGCCCGATGGTACCGTATCAGGAGCCAATTTCACGCCCGCCAAACCGATATGAATATTATGGATGTGAATCAAGATACCGTACAGCAAACCATGGAAAGATACAATGTCACCCAGCTTATCCACGGACACACTCACCGCCCTGGCATCCACCCACACACCCTTCACAATAATTGTGTTGGCAAACGTTATGTCCTCGCGCCCTGGTTTCGGCAAGGACATGCGTTATGTTGGGATTCCGGCCATTACAGAAATGAACAGTTCTGAGGGATCTGATAACCACGCTTTAGTGATTTATCATCACTGATTGTGATTGATACCCCGAATAGTTGCCATAGCTTTTCCCATCACCCGGCGTTGGGACATTTGTAGGCTTGATTCTACCTTGGGCAGAAAGTCCTCATTCTCCCGGGTCAGATGTTCCCGTTGCAGTTTTTCGAAGCGGGCGGCCTTCTCCCTGAAATCCGGCGACAGGGTATGGTGCGCCAACATGGTTTTCAGGTCGATTTCCAGCACCCGCCAGGCTTCCTCGATCTCCTCGTGGTCGAGGCCGAGGCGTTCGATCATGCCGTCGACGAGTAGATCCCGTCCCACCACGGCGGGGAACAGCGCCCGTTCCTCGTCTTGGTGGTGGAGGACGTTGGCGCGCTGGTAGTAGGCATAGAGTTCCGCCAGACGGTTGGCCCGCTCGGGGTCGATGCCGTGGCTCTCGATCTCCGAGACCAGTTCCAGCAGACGGCGGCCCTGGGTCAGCAGACTGTCGTGGTAGGCACGGATGACCGCGAGGCCGTCGGAAAAATCGCTGGCCGGATCGTGAAAACGGATCTGCATCAGAGCTCGGTCTGGAAGATGTCGGCGAGCGCGACGTTCAGGCCGGCCAGGACGTTCGAGGTCACCCGCCCGTCTGCGCAGGCGAAACTGACGGAAGCGTAGCCGTCTTCGGTCAGACCCAGCACGTCCACGGCGCGGTTGCCCGGGTCCACCAGCCAGTACTCCCGCACCCCGAACCGTTCGTAGAGGCGCTGCTTGGTGTGGTAATCGCGATCCACCGAGGAGGGGGAGACGATCTCCACCACCAGATCGGGCGCCCCGAAGATGCCCCGCTCCCGGATGATCTCCCGCCGGCTTTTGGCGATGAAGAGGATGTCCGGCTGGACCACGTTGTTCTCATCGAGAATCACGTCGATGGGGGCGTACAAAACATGGCCCAATTCGTGTTCCCGAACGAACTCGAACAGTAACGTTCCCAGATTACGGGAATACCATTGATGAAAAGATGAAGGAGCGGGAACCATGATCAATTCCCCTTCGATGACTTCATAGCGTTGATCGTCCTCCAGCCGGAGGTAGTCCCGATAGGTCCAGTGTCTAGCAGTTTGGGAAACGGCGGTGCTCATGGCGGCGGTTCCGGTTTCGATTCACACAATCACATCATATCAAAATCTGCGCCCCCTACGTCTGTGTAGTGAATCAACGCAGATAATGCACGAACTTGGTCCGCACCACCTGATACGGCCGCCACAGGTAGTTGATCGGGATGGTGAGGATGTGGACCAGGCGGGTGAAGGGGAACAGCAGGAACACCGTCAAGCCGAAGAACAGGTGCAGCTTGTAGATGAAGGGCACCTCATCCAGCAGTTCCGGCCGTGGCGACCAGGTGACGATGCCCTGGGCCCATTCGGCCAGGTTGACCATGATGTCCGCGTCCCCCTGGAAGGCGTGATAGACCGACACCGGGATGGTCACCAGTCCCAGGCCCAGGGTGATCAGCAGCCAGTCGAGGATGAAGATGTCCATGAAGCGCGAGGTGGCACGCACCCGGGGATGATACATGCGCCGCCGCCACAGAATCACCCCGCCGATCATGCACAGGGTGCCGAACAGGGTGCCGGCGGCGATGGCGATGATCTGATGGGCCATGTCGGAGATGCCGAGGCCGAGGAACACCTGATGCGGGGTCAGGAGCCCGGCGAAATGCCCGAAGAACAGCATGATGATGCCGGCATGGAAGAGGCGGCTGCCTTTCTGCAGTTGTTCCTTTTCCAGCAACTGGCTGGAGTCGGCTTTCCAGGTGTACTGCTCGCGGTCGTAGCGGAGCACGTTGCCCACCAGGAACACGGTCCCGGCGATGAAGGGATAGACGCCAAACAGAAAGTGCGAAAACGTCATGGGTATCTCCTGTTTCTATTTTCACCGCAGAGACGCAGAGAGCACAGAGAAAATTAATTTTTTTAAAACTCTGCGCCCTCTGCGTCTCTGCGGTGAGTTCATTCAATCAACAAACCGACCAAAGGCGCATAAGGGCTTTCGGCCCTGGCCAGGTTTTCCGCCAGCACCTCCAGCGCCTGGCGGCACTGCTGCAGGAACATGGCCCCCTGTCCCTGGGGCAGGCTGGAAGCGTATTCCAGGATCAGCGGCAGGTAGTCGGGTAGTTCGCCGCGGTCGATCGCCAACCCCTGCTTCTTGTAGAATTCGGCCAAATTGGCCAGGGTCATGCCGCGCTGGCGGTCCTGTTCCTCGAACAGATGCCAGGTCAGGTGCAGGCTGTTGTCCGGAGTCAAGTCGAAGGTGCGCACGTAGTGGGCCTGCCAGTCGGTGAGGGGCTGCCTCCGGGCCCAGGCGATGAAATCGCCGATGACCCGGCGGGCCTCGTCCGGCAGTTCGGCCAGCAACGCCTCGGCCTCGTCCAGGTGAGCCGCCAGCTCCTGATCCGGGTAGTCCAGCAGCCGCGCCAGCAGGCGGTACTGCAGCGGTGGGGCGGCGAGCGTTTCGGCGGTCATCCTTCCACCTTGGTGGCCTTGGCCTTGGCCTTGATCTGGCTCTTGGGGGTGAAGGTAATCGGCTGGGCCACGCCCTTGCGCTTTTCCGGAAACAGCGAGCAGCCGCTTTCGTAGGCGCTGACGCTGCAACCCTCGTTGCCGAAGGAGAAGCCCGTCTGCCCCTGGAAGGCGTAGATGTCCTCGTGGGCCTGGTATTCCGGGGCGGTGGGGATGACGAAGCGGTCCTCGTAGTTGGCGATGGCCATCAGGTGGTACATCTGCTTCACTTGGGACTCGCTCAGCCCCACTTCCTCCAGCACCTTGGGGTTGGGGGCGTTTTCCACCGTCACCGAGCGCATGTAGCTGCGCATCGCCAGCATCCGCTTCAGGGCCCGGACGATGGGTTCCTCGTTGCCGGCGGTGAGGAAGTTGGCGAGGAAGCGGACCGGCAGCTTGAGCGCCTCCACCTTGGGGATCACGCCGTCCTCGTGCACCGGCAGATTCCCCTGATCGATCTGGGCCTGCACCGGGGACAGCGGCGGCACGTACCAAACCATCGGCAGGGTACGGAACTCCGGGTGCAGGGGGAAGGCGACCTCGTATTCCATCACCAGCTTCCAGATCGGCGACTTCTGGGCCGCCTCGATCCAGGACTGGGGAATGCCGTCCTTCAGGGCCTGTTCGATCACCGCCGGATCGTTGGGGTCGAGGAAGATTTGCCGCTGGGCCTCGTACAAGTCCTTGGGGTTCTCGACCGAAGCCAGCTCGGCGATCCTGTCGGCGTCGTACAGCATGATGCCGTTGTAGCGGATGCGGCCGACGCAGGTTTCCGAGCACACCGTCGGCAGGCCCGCCTCCACCCGGGGATAGCAAGCGGTGCATTTCTCCGCCTTGCCCGACTCCCAGTTGTAATAGACCTTCTTGTAGGGGCAGTT
>JALSQY010000324.1 GCA_026985035.1 Methylothermaceae bacterium | reverse complement strand
ATAATCCCGGAAACGGTAACCTCCAGGCCCGTAGACCATCAAATTGGTCTGATAGCCGATGGGGGTGGCGAAGCTGCTGGAAGCGGCCAGCATCAGGATGACGATGAAGGGGGCGGGATTGAGTTGTAGTTGGTGGGTAATGGCCATCACAATGGGAAAGACGAGCACTGCTGCGGCATTGTTGGTAATAATGGCAGTGAGAACAGCCACGAGCACGTAAGTTGCCGCCAACAGCATCCACGGTCCATCCGCCATTTGCAGGAATAAGTGCGCCGCGGCAAGGCTTACCCCTGAATTATCCAGGGCCTGGCCGATGGCGAATGAGGCGGCAATAGTAAGCAGTACCGAACCATCCAGACTGCGCCGGGCCTTGTTCCAGGTGCAGCAACCTGTTATCAGCATGGCGCCGGCGCCTGCCAGGACCGCCTCAAACATGGACAGGCGGCCGCTGGTGGCGAGCATGACCACGCCTGCCAGGATAGCCCAGGCGACCCAGGCTTTTTCATGTTGGGGGCGCGCCTGGCCGTCCACTTCGCTGACCAGCAGGAAATCCCGCGATTGCCGGTAACGGTCCACAAAGCTGGGCTGGGTTTCCAGTAATAACGTATCTGCCGGTTGCAGGCGCACTTGCCCCAAATTGCCGTTCACCTTTTCACCATTGCGGCATACCGCCAGAACCGCGGCGCCGTATTGGGTCCGGAAGCGGCCGTCGCGGATGGTTTGGCCCACCAGGGCACATTGGGGGGAAACGACGGCTTCAACGATACAGCGTTCAGGATGAGTGGCCAGATTGAAACCGCTTTGGGCCGAGGGCCGCAATCCCTTGATTTGTTGCAGATCGATGGCGGCGTCGGTGCTGCCGGCAAAGACCAGCCGGTCGTTGGCTTGCAGCCTTTCCTTGGGGCCAACGGCGGCGAGCAAGTCTCCGCCCCGTTCGATTTCCACGAGATAGACATCACCCAGATGGCGCAGTCCTGCTTGTTCCACGGTTTTCCCCACCAGTGGACCTTGGGGTTCCACTTCCATCTCGATGGTGTATTCTTTGGGGTTCCCAAACATGGCATCGGAAGTATCGCGTTGGGGTAGCAGCCAACGATTAAAAATCAGCATGTAGAGTATCCCCGCGATTCCAACGGGGAGGCCTATCCAGGCCAGATCGAACATTCCCAGGGCGGCTTCCGGATAGCGCTGGCTCAGCAAGGCATTGACTACCAGATTGGTGCTGGTTCCGATTAAAGTACAGGTGCCGCCCAGCATGGCGGCATAACTCAATGGCATAAGCAGGCGGGATACGGGCAGTTTCAGGCGCCGTGCCCAGGTGATTACCGCCGGGATAAAGGTGGCGACCACCGGGGTGTTATTCATGAAGGCGCTGAGAAAAAAAACTGGTAGCGTCGCTCTTAAAAGCGCTTTGTTTTGGCCTCGCGGCCGGCCAAGTATATGGCGGACAATGACTTCCACGCCTCCGGTTTCCCGGATTCCGGCCACGAGGACATACATGAGAGCCACGGTCACCATGCCGGGGTTGCTGAGTCCAACGAGGGCGTCATGAACATCAATGACGCCGCTCAGTAACAGGACTGTTACTCCCCCTAACAGAATCAGCTCGGGACCCCATGGCCCAAAGGCCATTAGCAGGATGCAAACCCCGGCAGTGAACAGGGTTAGCCAGGCGTGAAAAGTCATTTAGTTTGTCAAGGAGAAGCGGGACATCGGTGATGAGAACAAAGTGTTGTTATGCTGGCGTGACAATTTGGCTATTATCCTGGATGGCTTGGCTGTAGAGGCGGCAATATTCTTGCGCGCTTCTGCGCCAGGAAAAGTCCTTTGCCATCGCGGTTTGTTGCAAACGCCGCCAGTCCTTTTCATGGGTGTACAGCAACCACGCACGTTTCACTGCTTCCACCAAAGCGCTGCCATGGGGTTGGTCAAAGCTGAAACCCGAAGCGGTTTTGTCTTTTAGGGTCAAGGGCGTTGCGTCGGTGACAGTGTCTGCCAGCCCGCCGGTTCGATGGACGATCGGCAAGGTGCCGTATCGTTGGCTGTACATTTGATTCAGGCCGCAAGGTTCAAAGCGCGATGGCATCAAAAATATATCGGCGCCGGCTTCGATCTGGTGGGATAAAGCTTCGTCGTATCCGATATGGACAACCATTTGCTGCGGATGCCGACGCGACCAATACAATAAACCATGTTCGAAATCGCTGTCGCCAGAGCCCAGGAAAACAAACTGCATGGGAAATTTCAGCAGCTGTGGCATGGCTTTGAGAATCAAGTCAATCCCTTTTTGGGGCACCAGGCGTCCAATAAAAGCCAACAGTGGTTGGTCAGGTTGACTGGGTAATTGGAAGTGTTGCTGCAGCGCCAGTTTATTGGCTTTTTTCAAGTTTAAAGACTTGCTGTCATAGGTTTGGGCAATGAGTGTATCGCTGGCAGGATTCCATTTGTTGGTATCGATGCCATTGAGAATTCCGCTCAAGCGATCCTTGCGGTGGCGGAGCAAGCCTTCAAGGCCGTAACCAAAGCGGGGGGTTTGTATTTCCCGGGCATAAGTGGGGCTGACGGTATTGATTCGGTCGGAATAAACCAGGCCGCCTTTGAGAAAAGAAAGTTGTCCATGAAACTCCAGGCCTTCCGGATGCCATAACGAGGGCGGTAATTCCAGGGTTGTGCAAGTGGCCTCTGGAAATAGTCCTTGATAGGCCAGGTTGTGGATGGTGAATAGCAGCGCTGGCCGGTGGGTTTCCAGGGAAAGCAGTGCCGGCACCAGCCCGGTTTGCCAATCGTTGCAATGGACCACATCCGGCTGCCAGTCGAGACCGGCGCGGTTCATGGCCAAGTGGACGCCTGCCCAGCAAAGGGCGCCAAACCTTTCTGCGTTATCAGGCCAGGGATTGCCATCTTCGGCAAGATAAGGATTGCCTGGCCGCTCGAACCAATGAGGTGCATCCAAAAGCCAGAGGGGAATCTGGCTCTTTGGCAGGGTGCCCGACAGGAGGGTGGCGGAATGCCCCAGCAGATGCAGGTGGGCAACCGGTGTCGCATTTGACAGGGCTGATTTGGCTTGTGGATAGGCGGGCATCAGCACACGCATATCCTTGCCTAATTCATGCATGGCTTTAGGTAGGCTGCCGGCTACATCGGCCAGTCCCCCGGTTTTAATCAGCGGAAACAATTCGCTGGCAATGAATAAAATTTTCACGGAAATAGGCTGTTAATCAGTATCCAATTGTTCTTCTGGTAACACGGTAGGTTCTGCTTGACGGCAAAAAACAATGCCGCTTAATGGCGGCAGGGTAATGCTAATGGAATAGGGACGTCCCATCCAGGGGATTTCCTCGGCTTCCACCCAGCCGTTACCTACATTGCTTCCCCCGTAGTAGCTGGAATCGGAATTGAAGATTTCCTGATAACCGCCGCTTTCGGGCACGCCCAAGCGGTAATCGTGGCGGGGCACCGGGGTGAAATTGAGGGCGACCAGCAGAAAGTCTTCCTCGTCCTTGCGTAGGTAGCTCAGCGTGGATTGCGCCGAGTCATGGCAATCCACCCACTCGAAACCTTGATGGTCGAAATCGAATTGATGTAATTCAGGATGGGTGGCATAGAGCCGGTTGAGGTCAGACAACAACGTTTTCACACCTTGGTGGAATGGATATTTAAGCAAGTCCCATTCCAGTGCTTGGTCAAAGTTCCATTCCGAAACCTGGGCGAATTCACTACCCATGAAAAGCAGCTTTTTGCCGGGATACGTCAGCATGTAGGTGTAAAGCAAGCGCAAATTGGCGAACCGCTGCCACTCGTCCCCGGGCATTTTTCCAATCATCGAGCCCTTGCCATGGACGACTTCGTCATGGGAAAAGGGGAGAACGAAGTTTTCGGTGAAGGCGTAGAGCAGCCCAAAGGTAAGCTGGTCGTGGTGATATTGACGATGAATGGGATCATGGCTCATGTACGATAATGTATCGTGCATCCAGCCCATGTTCCATTTCATGGCGAACCCCAAACCGCCCACCCAGGGTGGCCGGGTGACTTGAGGCCAGGCGGTGGACTCTTCGGCAATCACCACGGTGCCGGGGTGTTGCTCCTGGGTCACGCTATTGAGTTCACGGAGAAATTCGATGGCTTCCAGATTTTCGTTGCCACCGTATTGGTTGGGTACCCAGTCGCCGGGTTCCCGGGAATAATCGAGATAAAGCATGGAAGCGACCGCATCCACCCGCAGGCCATCGATATGGAACTCTTCCAGCCAGTACATGGCACTGCCCAGGAGGAAATTGCTGACTTCCGGGCGGCCGTAATTGTAAATCAACGTGCCCCAATCGCGATGTTCGCCTTTGCGGGGGTCGGCGTGTTCATAGAGAGGAGTGCCGTCGAACCAGGCCAAAGCAAAGGCGTCCTTGGGGAAATGGGCGGGAACCCAGTCGAGGATGACGCCGATATCGTTTTGGTGGCAATAATCGACAAACCAACGGAAATCATCGGGCCGGCCGAAGCGGCTGGTGGGGGCGAAATAGCCTGTGGTTTGATAGCCCCAGGAGGCATCCAGGGGGTGCTCGGTAATCGGCAGCAATTCAATATGGGTGAAACCCATTTCCTTGACATAAGGGACGAGTTTTTCAGCCAGTTCCCGGTAATTGAGAAATTCGCCTTTTTTGCCGCGTTGCCAGGAGCCCAAATGCACTTCATAGGTGGATTTGGGTTCATGCAGCCAATCCCACTGGCGGCGTTTTTTCATCCATTGTTGGTCTTGCCATTGATAGGTGTCGTCCTTGATAACGATAGCGGCGGTGTTGGGCCGCAGTTCAAAAAATCTGCCGTAGGGGTCGGTTTTCAGAAACACATCTCCCGATGCCCGGTTGCGGATTTCGAACTTATAGATGAGTTCTTCCTTGAGGCCGGGGATAAACAATTCCCAGACCCCGGATTCGTAACGGCAGCGCATGGGGTGACAACGGCCGTCCCAGCGGTTGAATTCACCGACCACGCTCACCCGTTCCGCGTTGGGCGCCCACACCGAAAACAAGACACCGTCGATTCCTTCCACCGTTTTCAGATGGGCGCCCAAAATCCGGTAAATGTGCCAGTGCTTTCCCGTGCCAAAAAGATATAAATCGAAGTCTGGAATCTGGGGGGCAAAAGTGTAGGGATCGATATAGCGGTGCTTTTTGCCCGTCTTGTCCGTCCAGACAACTTCATAGTGAATTGGAATATCCAGGCCCTTGACGGAGCCTTCGAAAATATCGGTGCCCTCTATCCTCTTCAACTTGGGACCCTTGGTAATCTGAACTTCTTTGGCGCCAGGAACAAAAACCCGGATCAAGTCATCGCCGTGTTCGTGGTGCCGGCCCAATGTGTTAAAGGGGTCGTGGTGCCTGGCCTGGACAATCTTTTCCAGATCAGGCGGTAAGGCATTGCCCTTGGTGGTGGATGAGGAAATACTTGAGTTCACGCGACTGATTCTCTAATAATAGTTTGGGAGTAAAAGCAGAAAGCGGCTGTTTTTGCCATTATAGTAACAAATTCCGCTAGCCAGGGAGACATCCGATGCCTGAAAACAAATACGAACGTTATGTTAGCCTGATGACCCGCCATACCGTAGCGATGGTGCTTGCCGGCGGCCGCGGCAGCCGGCTCAAGAAATTGACTGAATGGCGCACCAAGCCTGCCGTCCATTTCGGCGGCAAATACCGGATCATCGATTTTACCTTGTCCAATTGCCTGAATTCCGGCATCCGCCGTATCGGTGTCTTAACCCAATACAAGGCAGACTCGTTGATCCGTCATATCCAAAAGGGGTGGGGGTTTCTGCGGGGTGAACTGGGTGAGTTTATCGATCTTCTACCCGCCCAGCAACGGCTCAGCGAATCCTGGTATGCGGGTACCGCAGACGCCATTTATCAAAACTTGGACATCCTCCGAAACTATGGGCCTGAATATGTGTTGGTGCTGGCTGGCGATCATGTATACAAGATGGACTACGGTGCCATGCTAGGCTTTCATGGCGCGAATGAAGCGGACTTGACCATTGCCTGCATCGAAGTTCCCATCGAAGACGCGAAAGCGTTCGGTGTCATGCAAGTGAGTGAAAATGGCCGGATTGTCGATTTTGTCGAGAAACCGGACAATCCTCCTGCGATTCCTGGAAAGCCTGATACTGCCCTTGCTTCCATGGGCATTTATATTTTCAATGCCAAATTTTTGTTCGAGCAGTTAATCAAAGATGCCGATGATCCCAATTCGAGTCATGACTTTGGCAAAGACATTATTCCCGAGGTGATCAAGCATTATCGGGTTTTCGCGTATCCTTTCCTCGATGTTCAGACTGGCATCCAAAGTTACTGGCGGGATGTGGGGACCATTGATTCCTACTGGTCGGCCAATATGGAGCTGATTGGCGTCAATCCCGAATTGAATCTGTACGATCACGATTGGCCGATTTGGACTTACCAAGAACAAGCGCCACCGGCAAAATTTGTCTTTGAGGACCGCGAGCACGACCGGGTAGGGCAAGCCTTTGATTCCATGCTGTGCGGTGGTTGTATCATTTCCGGCGCCACCATCCGTCATTCTATTTTTTCCTCCAATATCCGCGCCAATTCCTGGGCCTTGGTGGAAGATTCCGTGGTGCTGCCACAGGTGAATATCGGCCGTCACGCCAAGGTCCGCAAGGCGATTCTTGATCGTGGTTGCGATATTCCGGAAGGCATGGAAATTGGCTACGATCTGGAAGCCGATAAAAAACGTTTTGATGTGAGTCCAGGTGGGGTAGTCACAGTAACACCGGATATGCTTGGGCAGAAAATTCATTTTGCCCGCTAATGCCTGTCACGGTTGAAAGCAGTGTCCTGGAAAGGCGCCGGGCGGGGGTGCTTTTGCACATCACCTCGTTACCCGGCGAAGGCGCATCGGGAGATTTGGGGGAAAATGCCTACCGTTTCGTCGAGTTCCTGGCAGGTCATGGTTTTTCGGTCTGGCAAACCCTCCCTGTAGGCCCCACCCATAAAGACGGTTCCCCTTACCAATGTTTATCGGCTCACGCCGGCAATCCCCTGCTGATTGATTTGCATTGGTTGGTGGAGAAAGGTTGGCTGGACCCGGAGAAAGTTTGTACCAAGGCGCATTCTGTGGCAGCCCGGGAAGAATGTCTCAAAGAGGCATTTAAAGTGTTTAAGTCAGCAGAATGCGCGGGGCACGAGGATTATCAAAAATTTGTCCGCTTTCATCGCTACTGGCTGGAAGATTTCGCTTTGTTTATGGCCCTGAAGGCCAGTTTTAAAGGTCAAGCCTGGTGGGATTGGCCGGCAGGTTACCGGGACCGGGAGCCTGCCGCCCTGTCAGAAGTGCGTCAGCAATTGGCAGAAGACATAGCACAGGTTCGATTTGAACAATTTGTCTTCTTCCAGCAATGGAAACAATTGCGCCACTATGCCCATCAACATGGTGTGCTGCTGTTCGGCGACATGCCTATCTTTGTCGCCGCCGATAGCGCCGATGTCTGGGCGCGGCGGGAATATTTCTTGTTGGACGAGTGCGGACACCCCACCGTGGTGGCCGGGGTGCCGCCGGATTATTTTTCCGAAACCGGACAACGTTGGGGTAATCCTCATTACAATTGGGAAAAAATGCAGGAAGACGGGTTTTCCTGGTGGATCGAGCGGATGCATACCCAACTGGAATTGTACGATTGGATCCGGATCGATCACTTCCGCGGGTTCGAAGCTTATTGGGAGATCCCCGCCGATTCCATGACGGCCATCAAAGGCCGTTGGGTGGAAGCTCCCGGAGAGGCATTGCTGGAAGCCATTTACGAAAAATTCGGCGCATTACCCCTGGTGGCGGAGAACTTGGGGATAATCACCCCGGAAGTGGAAGCGATGCGCAAGAAATTTGGCATTCCGGGCATGCTCATTCTGCAATTTGCTTTTGAAGGCGGGGCTGAAAATCCTTATCTTCCCCATAACCACAGCCAAGACAATGTGGTGTATACGGGGACCCACGACAACGATACGACGTTATCGTGGTTCGAATCTTTGAGTGCTCATCAGCAAGATTATATTGTCGATTATATCGCCCATCCTCAGACGCCCATGCCCTATGCCTTGATCCATTGCGCCATGCAATCGGTGGCCAGGCTGGCGGTGATACCCATGCAAGATGTCCTGGGACTGGGGCAGGGAAACCGGATGAATACCCCTGGAACCATTGAAGGCAATTGGCAGTGGCGTTTTTCCTGGGAGCAACTGAGCCGAATCGATGTTGGCCAGCTCAAGCACTGGGTAGGGCTTTATGGTAGGGGTTGAGCCGGGGGTTTTTGCTGGAGACGGGCCACCAAGGCTTGTAAAGCGGTGGCGGCTTCTTTTTTGAGCTGGGTTGAAAGCCATGGTTGGTTTGGATTGTCGGGAAGCGTGGCGGCTTTTTGGAAAAACCCAAGGGCTTCCTGTAGACGCCCGGTTTGTCTTAGATAATCGGCAAAATAGTAATTTGCTTCGATGCCCTCAGGGTTCAAGGCCAAAGCCTTGCGCAGATAGCGTTCTGCTTTTTGGTTATCGCCAAAGGAAAGCGGCCATCCCGGCGCCTGGTAATAAAGACAGCCCAAGGCCAAATAGGCTGCGCCATCGAGGGCTTTGGGCTCGATCTCGATTGCTTGCAATAACAGATGGCGGGCTTCATCCAAATTGGACAGGGCGGACAGGTCAGGTGCCACCCCGGTGCGGGTAACCAGCACGATGGCTTCCCAGATCAGCAGGCCGGCCTGCTCGGGATGCTTTTTTTTCAAGGCCCTAATGTGGGTCAACAGTTGTGTCAGCCCCTCTTTGCGCTGATCCTTGAGGCCATGATAGTAGATTTCATCCCACTGTCTTTCTATTTGCTCAATCGTTGACCGCAAGGGTGCCGCTCCTAGACTTTCTTCCTGCCATGCAGTCAGAAAAATCAATGAAAGCAACCAAATTTTTATTAAAGCGAGCGGTGGTTTCACTGTTGTAAGAAGCTAAAAATATTTGTTAATTCGCAACAAATTATAGAGTATCGCGGGTTTTTTTCTAGCTCGGATATTTCATCAGCATCCCGGATGATGGCGCAGGATAGGCACGCCTGGACCAGCCAGGCCGGCTGGTGAAATATCCGGGCTAGTATCGAAAGCGTTCTATTCTGCTTCCGCTATGTCCGTGCCAAACACATCAGCGGTATAGCGATACGCCCGTATCGTATCTGACCAATAATCAGGCGGCAGGCCCGCCTTTAATTTCAAATGACGGAGAAAATCCAAGGGATCTGGCAA
>JALSQY010000323.1 GCA_026985035.1 Methylothermaceae bacterium | reverse complement strand
GCCATAACTCGGTCTCCTTGTGCAAGATTAAATAATTATGCCAGTTATTCAATGAGGGAGGTGCAATATTTACAGCGTTTGGCTTCGATGGGAATTTCCGACAGGCACTCCGGACACTTTTTGGTGACAGGCGCTTCGTCCGCCGGTTCCGGGCCTCGTAACTGGTTGATGAATTTGATCAAGATGAAGATAGCGAAGGCAACAATCAAGAATTCAATGACTGTATTGATAAAAAGGCCATATTTGATGACGGGCGCACCGGCTTCTTCCGCCGCCTTCAGAGAGGCATGGCCTTTGCCGGACAAATCAATGAACAGATCGCTGAAATCGATGCCTCCCATCAGCAAGCCGATAGGCGGCATGATCACCCCTTCGACCAGGATCGAGACTATTTTGCTGAAAGCGGCGCCAATGATAATCCCCACGGCCATGTCGATGACATTGCCGCGCATGATAAATGTTTTGAACTCTTGTAACATGACCCCTTCCCATGCTGTTGAAATTCCACACAGTAGCTTCAGGCGGCTGAATACGGGCTTAATATATGGCCGGGGTAAAACAGTCAAGCCAGCCAGCGTCTTGCATTGCGGAACATCCTAAGCCAGGGGCCATCTGCTCCCCAGTCGGACGGATGCCAGGAATATTGGATTGTGCGGAAACAGCGTTCCGGGTGGGGCATCATGATGGTGAAGCGGCCATCTTGTGTCGTCAGGCCGGTGATTCCACCAGGGGAGCCGTTGGGGTTGAACGGAAACGTTTCAGTTCTTTTACCATAGGGGTCCACATAACACAGGGCGACGAGCTGCCGATCCATCAGGGCGGCGGGATCGCCGGCGATATCGGCACGGCCTTCTCCGTGGGCGACAGCCACCGGCAGAACCGAGCCTGCCATATCCTTCAATAAGATAGAGGGAGACGGCAGGATTTCCACCAAAGACAAGCGGGCCTCGAACTGTTCGGAAAGATTCCGTACAAAGCGGGGCCAGTGATCCGCGCCGGGAATCAATGTCTTGATTTGAGACATCATCTGACAGCCATTGCAGACCCCCAGGCCAAACGTCTCTTCACGGGCAAAGAAGCGTTCGAACTGATCCCGGGCCCGGGGATTGAATAAAATGGCGTTGGCCCATCCGCTGCCGGCACCTAAAACATCCCCATAGGAAAAGCCACCGCAGGCCGCCAGCCCGATAAAATCTTCCAGCGTTGCCTGACCATTGAGGATATCACTCATGTGAAGATCAACGGCGTCAAAGCCGGCGCGGTCGAAAGCCGCCGCCATTTCCACGTGGCCATTGACCCCTTGCTCCCGCAAAATAGCCACCTTGGGGCGCCGGGTGTGAACAAAAGGAGCGGTGATATCTTCTTGCGGGTCGAAACTTAGTTTGGCGCTGAGGCCGGGATCTCGATCATCTTGCAGGGCTTGGAATTCTTGCTCGGCGCATTCTGGATTGTCCCGCAGGGCTTGCATTCGGTAACTCGGTTCCGACCAGATCTGTTCCAGCCGGGCGCGGGTGGCGGAAAATAACGGTTGCTGGCGATGATGGATGCGGATTTCCTGACCCAGATTAATGGTGCCGATCACATGGCTACATTCTCCCAGTCCCGCATTGGCAAGCAGTTCAATGACCGCCGTTTCATCTTGCCGCCGGATTTGCAGCACGGCGCCCAACTCCTCACAAAAAAGCGGAGCAAGCGGGTCTTCCCCCAAAGGAGTTAGATCAATATCCACGCCAACCCGGCCGGCAAAAGCCATTTCACAAACCGTGGCCAGCAAGCCGCCGTCGGAGCGGTCGTGATAGGCGAGGACCCGACCCTCCTGGTTGAGTCTTTGGATGGTTTGAAAAAAGGCGGAAAAGAGGTCCGGGTCGTCCAGATCCGGCGTGGCGTGGAGGTCCGATCCAGCCGGGGCCAAGGCGTCATAGACCTGGGCCAGAACCGATCCTCCCAGGCGGTTTTTGCCTTGTCCCAGATCAATCAATAATAA
>JALSQY010000322.1 GCA_026985035.1 Methylothermaceae bacterium | reverse complement strand
TCACCGATAAAGATTTCGAATTGGCGAAGAAAATCGAGGAAGTGGTGATGTGGCGTCCAGAAGAAGGCAGCCCTCTGGAAGGGACACCGGATGATCCTAGATTCAAATATATCAAATACGATTGACGGTTCATCGGATTGCCCTGGCAGCTTGTTTGCCTGACAGCTTGAGTTCGCCTTCGATGGACGTGCGGATTTTGATGCGTTGTTTTTGGATCAACAACGGCAAGTTCTGTTTTAGGTCTGACAAATCCTCCATAGTGGTTTGTTTATTGCCGAGTAAACCGACCCAAGCATTGCGTCCATTTTCCTTGGCGATGTAAGCGCCGCGATCAGCAACGGCGATAATCTTCTCCCAGCTACAAAATCCGGGAGTCAAGGGGACAAACGGGTAAAGGGCGAAACCGATAGATCCTGACATGCGGCCTATGGCGTCACCGCCCAGCCGATAAGTGTGCTGGGCGAGCCGGTAGCGGATTCTTTCTGCCAGTTTTTCGGCATTATTGGCATTTGTATTCCGGCCAATGATGAGAAATTCATCGCCTCCCCAGCGAATGATGATATCCGACTCCCGGCAGCAAGACTGTAAGATATCGCGGACCTGCTTCAAGGCTTGGTCTCCCGCATGGTGACCGTAAGTATCATTGATTAATTTAAAACCATCTAAGTCAATCATCATAAAAACTAACCCCGGTGCGATATCCACCCGTTGGGTTTTGTTTTGCTCTCCCCCTAGATCTGACAGCTGGCGGTCGATGGCGCTGATTTCCATCTCGATAAAATCGTCCAGGAAGCGGCGATTTTTGAGGCCGGTCAAGGAATCGGTAGCACTGGCTTTTTTCAGTTGGTCATTGAGTTTTACCAGCTGGGCATTCCGTTCCGCCAATTCATTGGTGCGCTCAGTGACCAATCGCTCCAGTTCTTGTTTTTGTTTGGCGGCCAGTTGAAATTTCTGCCTTTGTTTGTGGAGAAAGTATAAAAACAGGGACAAAGCCAATAAGAGATAGCCTATGTAGGCCCATATTGTCTTCCACGGAGGAGGCAAGACCTCGAACGCAACGGAAGCCCCTTCTTGATTCCAAATGCCGTCGTTGTTAGAAGCTTTGACAAGGAATTGATAATTTCCTGGTGCCAGATTGGTATAGGTGGCCTGCCTGTTGCTGCCTGGATCTGTCCATTCTTTGTCAAAACCTTCCAGTTTGTACAGATAGCGGTTTTTGCTAGGGGCGGCAAAATCAAAGGCTGAGAAACGGAAATTGATCCAATCGTCTTTATATCCTAAACGCAACGGCTTGAGGCTGGGATCAATGCTGTAGCCGCGTAGTAAGGGGCCCCTTCTGTTGTAGAAGGTGACAGCAATTTCTGGTCTATGAAGGTTGGTTCTGATCCGATTGGGATGAAAAACCAGCAATCCATCGGGGCTGCCGAAAAACATCACTCCAGCCGGTGTTTTGTATTGGGCGTTGAAATTGAATTCGCTACTTTTTAAGCCGTTCAAATGATTGAAAATCCGGTTGTCTCCACTCGGATGAAAGCGCATCAGCCCGCGGTTGCTGCTTAACCAGAGGTAGCCGCTGTTATCTTCCAGCACGCCCAAAATTGTATCGCTGACCAGGCCATCGCTTTTGCGGTATTGTTTAAAGGCGATTCTCCCGCTCAGTCTTTGTTCTATGGACAATTGATTCAGTCCGCCCCCGTGGGTGGCTACCCAAAGAGAGCCGTCTTTTCCCTCCCAGATTTTCCAGGCGACATTATCGCTGAGGCTGTCGGGTTTGTTTTCTTGATGCAGATAGCGGACAAAGGTGCCGGAAACATCATCGTACCGGTTCAGTCCCCCTCCCTCGGTGCCAATCCAAAGAGTACCTTGGCTGTCTCGGTAAATATCCACGACCCGATCACTGCCAATGCTAGTCGGATTTTCCGGATCGTGACGGTAAACAGTGAAAGTACGGGTACGGGTATCGAAGCGATTGAGTCCGCCCCCATAAGTGCCGATCCATAAAATGCCATTGGCTTCGCCATAGATGGCGGTGATGCTATTGGCGCTGATGGAGTCGGGGTCGTTGCGATTGTGCTGGAAGGCTTCAATTGTACCGGTGACAGGATCTAACCGGTTGAGTCCGCCGTTGCGGGTGCCTATCCAAACGATGTCCCTTTCATCTACAAATACCGACATGACACGATTATCGGTCAAGCTATTGGGGCTTTTCTTCCCCTCGCTATAGACAGTGGTTTTTTGCTGGCCTAAATCGATTTTGTTCAGTCCGCCACCGTAAGTCCCTACCCAGATATTGCCTTGACGATCTCCATCAATGGCAGTGACGATATTATTGCTGATGCGAATCAAAGTGCTCGCTTGCTGGATATAGCGGAAGGCGTCGCTGGTATAGTTCCAGCGGTTTAAGCCATTGAAGGTCCCCACCCATAGGACGCCACCTCGGTCTTGAAATAAGGAAACCACACGATTGTCGCTCAGGCTTCGGACCTCTGTGGGATCGTTACGATAAGTAATAAATTTTCCTTCGTGCCTGTGCCATTCCGAAAGTCCATTATCAGTCGCGATCCAATAGCTGCCGTCGCTATCTTGTAATATATCGCGGATCCGGTTATGACCGAGACTGTTGGGGTTGCCTGGGATGTGGCGATGGACGGTGAAATCATTGCTGTTACGGTGAAAGATGCTTAAGCCCCCTTCATAGGTGCCGATCAGCATCATGCCGTCTTTATCTTCGAAGATGACTCGGACGTGATCGTTGCCTAGGCTTCGGGGATTGCCTGGATCGTGGCGATAAAGGGTGATTTTCCCGGTTTCGGGGTCAAAGGCAGCCAGGCCACCACCATTGGTGCCGATCCACAGAATTCCTAGCCGATCTTCGTGAATAGCCAAGATACTATCGCTGGGCAGACCCCGCCCTTCTCCAAGGAGTTGGCTGAAGTGATGAAATTTCCCGGTATTGGGGTCCAAGCGATCTAAGCCGCCGCCGTCGGTGCCAATCCACAGATAGCCACGATGATCTTGGCAAATGACTCTGACCCGGTCATTACTCAAGCTGTCTGGATTATTTGGGTCATGGCGGTAATGGATGAAGTTTTCAGATTTTGGATCGTAACGATCCAGTCCGCCGCCGTCGGTGCCTATCCAAAGGTTGCCCTTGCTGTCGATGAAAATGTCCCAGATCCAGTTATTGGACAGGGAGTTGGGATCTTTATCATCGAATTCGTAAACGATAATGTCATTACCGTCGTAACGGTTTAACCCTTCTTGGGTGCCGATCCAAATATAACCAAAACGGTCCTGAGCAATACTATTGATACCCGCCTGAGAAAGGCCGTTTTCAACGGACAAGCGGGAAAATAAAAGATTACGCTTATCATTAGTGAGTATGTTTTGAGGGTTAGGCCGGTCAGCGTGCGAGGGCTTGGCAATCAGTAATAGCATAAAAAGCAGGAGAATAACGACGCCAGCTGTAAACGCCCAACTCCGAATATTCTTCGGGATGCCCGGAGAATGGATATCCCGGCAGGAAAAATGGTGTCTTTTTGGTAAAGGAGTAAACCCTTTAGCTCTCATGGGTATGGTGTAACGCCTTAATGGATTTACGGTAGGTGGGTAGCGATACCCCCATGAGTTTGGCGCCTAGTTTAATATTGCCGGCAACCCGTTCTGCTATGATTTGAAGCAACGTCTGCCGCGCCCTTTCGGCAATATTGTTGTGATTGATTTGCGGTAGCGGTCGGACCATATTTTCCAAGCAAGGCTTGATTGTCTGCCAATGGGTTGTGCGCGTGACCAGTCCTAAATCAGCCTCCCGGCTGACTTTCTCCAGGTGACGGCGAAAGGTCGTTTCCGCCATTCCCAAGGCTTTACAAGCCCGCCTCGCAATATGCTGATGCTGTTTATCCGCGGCAATAACCAAATCTTCTATCAGCCAACGGCCGAGCGGGACAGGTACCGTTTGCTCTGAAGCAAGCACGTTATCCAGCTGATCGGTTAATGCCAGACGCAGGGCTTGCCAGGGATCTTCCGTGATAGGAGGGTGAGTAGCGTCCATATTTTCCCGGGGGGATGAAGGGCTTGCAATGCCCGGGCTCGTTTGTGTGGCGGTCAACGGCGAAGGTTCTGGTGTTTCTTTGAATGGGTGAGCCGCTTGGCTCAATTGTCTATCCCCCTCAACAAGGCACACGTCGGAAGGCGTAATCAGATCTGTTTGGGCCATTACCACGGCCCTTAGGAGCGTGTTATGCAGCTCGCGTACATTGCCAGGCCAATGGTGGTTCAGCAATAACGAGTCGGTTTCAGGTGATAATCGAAGCTGGCCTTTGCCGTATTGGAGGGCGAACTTTTCAACGAAAAATCTCGCCAAAGGAAGGATATCGTCAGGGCGTTCCCGCAGCGGTGGGACGGTGACAGTGACCACTTGCAGACGGTAATACAAATCCTGGCGAAACCGACCCTTGGAAACTTCTTGGTAAAGGTTTCTGTTGGTAGCGGCCACGATTCTGACATCGACGTTTTTTGTTTTACCGCCTCCCACTGGTGTAATTTCCTTTTCTTGGACGAAGCGGAGTAACTTCGCTTGAACATCCACTGGCAACTCACCGATTTCATCCAAAAATAAAGTGCCTTCATTGGCTTGCATGATCCGTCCTTCGGAAGCAGAATCGGCCCCAGTGTAAGCCCCTTTGATATGGCCGAAGAGTTCTGCCTCCAGCAGGGTGGGCGAGATGGCGCCGCAATCTACGGTAATGAAGGGTTTATGATGGCGTTGGCTGTTCTCGTGCAAGGTTCTAGCCATGACTTCTTTCCCGGTGCCGCTTTCTCCCGTGATCAAGACGGTGACATCGGTAGAGGCGACGGTTTTGATGGTTTCCAGTACCGATTGCAATTGCGGGGAGCGATAGATCAATCTCGCTTGAGGCAAAGTTTGGCGCAGGGCTTCCACCTCTTGTTTTAATTGCTGGCTTTCCCGTTGTTTTTTGGTTTTCCAGTCCGCAGCCAAACGGGCCCGGTCGATGGCAATAGTCACCTGTTTGGAAAGAGCATCTAAAAAAACCAAATCGGAAGAATCCAGCCGCAGAGCCTCTTTTCCGCCTTCCAAATACAAACACCCGAGAAAGACATTTCTTGCCATGAGGGGAAAGGCATAAGCTAATTGCGGCTGACCTTTATTCTCCCATTGGAGGCGTTCTATTTTTTTGCGTTGTTGGATAATGCGTAATAATTCTTTTTGTTTTGCCGATAGTGGGAAAGACGGGATCGCATCGGTTCTGGGATTGTTGTCCCTGTCGTAAATAGCAGCAATAGTGACGGGCTCTTTATGTTTGTCATAAATAAAAATGGCAGCGCGGGTGAAACGGAAAACCACCGTAATCCGCTGGATAAATTCTTTGGCAATCCCTTGGACGTCGTCGTTGGCGGATATAGTGGAGATCGTGTCCCAGAGTAACAGCATATTGCGGTAATCTCTCTCGCTATCGGCGGTGAAGATGCCGCTGAGGCGGTCGTAACTCTGAGTGGATTCAAATTTTCCAGGCTGCCAAATAACCACCCGTCCTCCACCACCTAGCTTGGCTACATTGAGGGCGTGATCGGCCTTTTTCAGAAAAGTATTGAGGTCGATTCCATCGTGGCTAGCACGGCCGTCAAAGCTATGGATACCGATGCTGAAAGAAAGCTGGATTTTTCCATCCAAATAAGGACCGCTGAGAAGATTCAATAATTTCTCACCCACTTTTTGGGAGCGCTGAGCATCGGAATCTTGCAGAATAACCGCGAAGATTGCACCGCCGTAGCGAAATACTGAATCTGATTGGCGCAAGCCGCCGATGATCTTGGTGGCAATGGCCTGTAAAGTTAAATCGCCTTGTTCTTGGCCGAAACGCTGGTTGATCACGCCGAATTCGTCTGGATTGATAAGAATCAAACCGAGTTGACCCTGGCGGGTGATTGTCTCTCGCAGGCAGGATGATAAATAAGCATGGAACTCAATGCGTCCCGGTAACTGACACACCGGATCTCGTATCAACGCGGTGAGTTTATGGTTGTCGTATGCCATCTGGGCCGCGATGGCGAGGCTCGACCATAAATTAATAGGAAGGTGGGAATTTAACGCCTTGAGCGTCTTGAAGCGTTGAACCGCACTGGTAAAACGCAGGCCAAGCCAAAATTCGGGTCCGGCAGTGTCATCGGTGAGATCGGAATGGCGCCTTCGAGCCGGAGAAGGCGAGTGAGGCGATTCATTTTCAGGGATTAGATTAAGTCCAGGCAACAGCTTTACAATTAGGTCGTTGTCGTGAGAGTCAGTTTCAGGATGGTCGCTGTCAGAATGAAAAACACCTTCGCTGAAGGGTTTGTTTTTCCCAGCTAAATCGGTAATCCACTGGTTGAGAATTTGGGGGTTTTCGAATAGAGGTAAGAAGGGAGGGCAGCCTTCGTGTAGGATCGAAAATTCAGCATAGATAGCGTTATGTTCACGGATCCATAAAGAAACCGCCTCGGCGCCAGTCAGCATCCGTACCGCTTGGAGAAAAAACGCAAAGGTGAGTGATTGTCTAGCGGTTTTTTACTATTGAGTGCGGATGAACAGACCTTGGGGCCGGCTTCTATGGGAGTTGTCGCACGCATTATTTTAATGCCGCTTCCAAAAGAGGTTCACATTGTGTCCGCCATTGCCGCTTAAAGGGAGAATCCGTCATCTCGTGGGGGTTTCTAGATTGCTTGGAGAATTCGGTGACCAGGTATTCAGCTAAAAAAACCGCCTGGCTGACTGGGTCGGCAGCAGCAAACGATTGATCATTCAAATCGTGATGTAATCCGACTGCGTGAGCCACGTTTTCCGGCAGATTCCAGAGAGTGAGGACAAGGGCACCGATTTATGGATGACCGGCGCCAAGTTCATCCCGCTCCATCTGAACGAGTAACTGTTCATCGCCCTGAGCGTGCCGCATCAACGATTGATAATGGCCAGGAACATTAGCCAACAGGACTAGGGCGCCTAAATCGTGCAGCAAACCCGCCAGGTGAGCCGCATGGAGTAAATAGGGCGCATTGTGTTCGGACTTGGCGATAAAGTGGGCGACTTTTGCCACAGCGAAATTATGCTTCCATAACGCATCTAGGTTTAATCCGGGGATGGGAAGACGGTCGAATAAGTGGGCGGCAAGCACGATACCTAATACCAGATCAGCGCCGATCAGGCTCAGCGCCTCGTGAAGCTCGCAGATATGTCTTGGGCGGGCATAAAACCCGGAATTGGCGATTCTCAATAAGCGAGCCGTCAAAGCCGTATCCTTGGCCAATAGATTGGCCATTCCTTTTAGGCTGCCGCTGGGAGATTCCAGTTCATCACGCAAGCTAAAATACAAAGCGGGTGGCGTGGGCAGATGATGTAATTGGGAAACGAATGCGGCTAACTTGGGGTTGGCCCGTAATTTTTTATGAACTGATAGGGCGCTTTCGATAACGCCGAGTAAATCTTCTTTTCGGCATCGAGTCGCCAAAATTTGCTGAACCGAAGACGGGGTATCACAAAGCAGTTTTTCTTCTTCTACCAGTCCCAGACGGATGATGCTCGGATCCAATACCTTGACTTGGGAAAGCAGTGCTTCCATGGCGTCTGTATCCGGCCCGCAATGGACGACGATGGCAGCAACAGGGCGGTAACGAAGGATTTCGATGGCAGCGTCCGCTTCATGGGTGAGCAGGCTTTTCCATGGCGCGTCATCTGTCCTAAGGTCCCTCAGGACTTGTCCTTCGGTGTCAACCAACAAGACATAGGATGTCATAGGGAGAAAGGTTCCATGATACCTTAGAATTCATGTTGCAAACGCAGATAGGCGAAACGCCCCCGGGGATCGTGGAGTGCCCGGTTGAAAAAAGGCCAACCTTCGAGAAAGGGATCTTTGGGTGGATCGCGGTCAAAGGCATTGTCCAAACCGATGCTTACCTTGGTTCCGCGGCTAAAGCTGGGCGCCCAGCCCAATTGAAGATCCACGGTAGTCCAGGATTTGACCTTATCGGTTTGCTCGCCTTTGCGGCGTTGGTAACTGTCTATGTAGTTTACGGTCACAAAAGCCGAGTAGTCGGATTTTTCCCACGACAGGGTGGTTTTCACCCGCCACTCGGGGTTACCATCGAATCCTGCCACTTGAACCGATTGTTGCCCCGGCGCCAGTTTCTGTTTAAAGGAACCCAGATAACTGGCTTTGACAGCGACGCCGATATCGCCGAACCGATCCCATCCCCAGGTGACCCGGCTGTCAAAATCCAGTCCCCATAGTTTTTGTTCGCCAATGTTTTGAAAGGGACTCACGATGGCTTTTAGTGTATTGGTTTTGGCACTGCGGGTGACCAGATCGGAAAACCGGTCTTCGTTATTGACGATATATTGTGCATTACTGACCACTGCATCTTCGTTTTTGATATGCCAGAAATCCACTGTCAGGTTCCACCACTCGGTGATGTCAAAGACCATGCCGGCGTTGAAGCTTTCCGAATCTTCGGCATCCAGATCCTTGTTGCCCTTGGTGGTGACTTGCACTTCTTGCACGCTATTGCAAAATTGAGCAATGGTGTCAGGATCGCCTGATTGTTTGGCCTGTTGGCATCCTTTGGCATCGAAGACAGAATCGAAGCCGATAATATCTCCGCTGTATAATTCGTGGAGGGCGGGCGCTTTGAATCCTGTGCCCCAACTGCCGCGGAAAACCAGGTTATGAAAGGGTTGCCAGCGCAACGCTAATTTGGGATTGGCGGTGCCGCCAAAATCGCTGTAATGATCGTAGCGGGCGGCGGCTTGAAATTCCAAACTGGCCAGCACCGGAATGGAAAATTCCAAGTAAACCGATTTGACATTGCGATCCCCGCCGGCGGAAGTGCCGCCGGTACCGACCACATCACCACTTGCGGTAATGGCATCGAATTTGTCGGAGAAATCTTCCTTCCGATAGACACCGCCGAAGGCGACTTGTAACGGCCCGGCGGGCAAATCCACAATAGATCCAGTGCTCTTGAAATCCAGGTAATGGAGTTTGGAGGAGCCTTTGCGTTTCGGGTGCACCCGGACAGCGCCGGGATCGAAATCTGGGCTGTTGCCGAAGGGATTCAAGGTGCCGTTGTCTACTGCTGCTTGCAATTGTGTTTGGGTGGCATAGCCTGAGATGCCTTTATTACGAGCGTCAATCCAGCCAAAGCCACCAGAGATCTCGACATCCCAACTGTTGTAGGAATAGGTCAATCCCGTGACGAAGTTAAAAAAATCGTTTTCGAATTGATCAACCCGGGGGCCCAGTTCATTGAAGCGGTAGATGACGCCAACTACTTCTCCGGGAAAGGGGTTGTGCGGGTTGTCTGGACTTGCAATCAATAGATCGTTAATCG
>JALSQY010000321.1 GCA_026985035.1 Methylothermaceae bacterium | reverse complement strand
GCATCGGTTATGCCTGCCTGTCCTGTGATGACAACAGGTTTCAAATTGTGGGCCTTGGCACGCAGGGCACGTTTTTGCCTGGGAGATAATGGCATGATTGCTTGCTCTTTTGAGTATAGGTATAGCGTTGAGCACATAGTATATCTCATCCAAACATGAACTTTAGACCAACATCCCCGGTCAAAATTGACTAAAATACCCGGAAATTAAACCGACACCATGGCGAAAACAAAAAGCAGCCGCCGCTGGTTGTCTGAACATTTCAATGATACTTATGTCCAGCAGGCGCAAGCCAATGGTTATCGCAGCCGGGCAGTGTTCAAACTGGCAGAAGTGCAAGAGCGCGACCATATTCTCAACCCCGGAATGACGGTGGTGGATTTGGGTGCCGCGCCGGGTGGCTGGTCACAATATGTTGCAGGGCTGGTTGGTCCATTGGGAAAGGTAATCGCTGTGGATTTGTTGCCCATTGAGCCTTTAACCAGCGTTCATTTCATTCAAGGGGATTTTACCGAGCAGGACACTTGGCAACAGTTGATAATGGCAGTTGGGGATCAATCCGTAGATGTGGTATTGTCCGACATAGCCCCCAATATGAGTGGCAACCGCAGTGTGGATCAGCCCCGGGCAATGTATCTTGCGGAATTGGCCTTGCTGGCAGCCGAAGAATTATTAACGGAAGGCGGTTGTTTTTTTACGAAACTTTTCCAGGGAGAAGGGTTCGAAGATTTTCAGAAACACTTGCGCCAGCGCTTTTCCCGGGTTGCGATACGCAAACCCAAGGCTTCACGATCGCGTAGCCGGGAAGTATATGCACTGGCGCAAGGATTCAAGCCGTAAGGCTTGAAAAACAGGCTACTTTTAGTAGGTAACCTCTGGCAATATCAGGGAAGTATTGTTAAACAGCCGAAGGAATCGGCGAGGAGAGAGAGCATTGAACAATATGGTTAAAAACATACTCTTGTGGGTGATTATTGCCGCGGTCTTGATGTCCGTGTTCAATAATTTCGGGGCGCACAAGACCGCCGGGTCGAGTCTGTCCTATACCCAATTTATTGCTGCCGTGAAAGCGGGGCAAGTGCAACAGGTGGTGATTGATGGCAATACCATCAAAGGTGTTACCGCTGGTGGACAGAAATTCACCACTTACAGCCCCAACGATCCGCACCTGATTGACGATTTATTGGAAGCCGGAGTGGAGATCAAGGCCCAACCCCCAGAAGGCCAATCCTTGTTGATGCAGATATTCATTTCCTGGTTCCCCATGCTGCTTTTGATCGGGGTATGGATTTTCTTCATGCGTCAGATGCAGGGTGGCGGCGCCGGCGGCCGGGGGGCGATGTCCTTCGGCAAGAGCAAAGCCCGGCTCATGGAAGAAGACAAGATCAAAGTCACCTTCAAGGATGTGGCGGGCTGTGAGGAAGCTATCGAGGAAGTCAAGGAAGTCGTCGATTTCCTGAAAGACCCGAGCAAGTTCCAAAAACTGGGGGGCAAGATTCCCCGCGGCATTTTGATGGTCGGCCCACCAGGAACCGGTAAGACTTTGATCGCCCGGGCCATTGCCGGGGAAGCCAAGGTGCCGTTTTTCACCATCTCCGGTTCGGATTTCGTGGAAATGTTTGTCGGTGTCGGCGCTTCGCGGGTCCGTGATATGTTCGAACAGGCCAAGAAGCACGCGCCTTGTATTATCTTCATCGACGAAATCGATGCCGTGGGCCGTCACCGTGGCGCTGGTTTGGGCGGAGGCCACGACGAACGTGAGCAGACCTTGAACCAACTGCTGGTAGAAATGGATGGTTTCGAAGGCAACGAAGGTGTGATTATCATTGCCGCCACCAACCGTCCCGACGTACTGGACCCGGCATTGTTGCGTCCAGGCCGTTTCGACCGCCAGGTAACCGTCGGTTTGCCCGACATTCTTGGCCGTGAGCAGATTCTTAAAGTGCATTTGCGCAAAGTGCCCACGGCGGATGACGTGGATGCCAAGGTTATCGCCCGGGGTACGC
>JALSQY010000320.1 GCA_026985035.1 Methylothermaceae bacterium | reverse complement strand
TACGCGCGCCGCCTGAAGACACTCAACGGTCTCACGCCCTACGAATACATCTGCAAAATCTGGACATCAGAACCAGATCGGTTCATCCTGAACCCGATCCACCAGATGCCGGGACTAAACACCTAGTGGTGCTCCGCCGTTTACAATCAAGGGAAAATCGTAAGGGACTTGCTCCGTATTTACGCTGGAATTCCACGCAAAAACTTCTACAGGTGCCGGCTCGAAAGTCCAGCCGCCCGAAGTGAACGTGACCCCAGAACTATTTGTCGGTACTCCAATATGAACCGAGTTTGTCATTCTCTCTCCCCTCTCTGCAACAATTCCTTGTTTCTAGACAGGAATTTCTGAAAATAAAGCCAGCCCAAACTTGGTGCCCTTTCATTTCGGGAGGAAATCGCCCCGAGCAGGAAAACAAGGATGGAATAGAACACGAACAAGAGGTTTGTGGCCCACAAAATCAACAGCATAGCCCCAACGACGAGCAAACTGAATTTAACAATAAGGAAGGATGCGCCGAAACTTATAAAAATGATCCGAACCGGGACAACAATCAACGCATTCAGGAGCGCTGAATACACAACCAAAAGGACAAGAGACAAGCCCACGTTTTCTGCGAATATTCCGCCCAAGTAACGTACGACGACTCTTGAAGGCCGCAAAACTAAAGAGAATATTTGCATGTCTGTCCCCGAAAACTTCAACATCCCATTACCAAAACTATGCGGGGGGCAAGGGGGAATTCGCCTCATGGGTGCACTCATGCCGCCAACCGTGGCGCCTCACGCGCCCAGCCCCCATTCGCCGCATTCCCCTCCACCCCGTCGCCGTCAAGGTCGAGGATCACGGGCAGGCCGGTCACTGGGGCGCTGCCATTGCCGAGATTGTTGTAATGGTCGATGGAATGATTGGTGTCGCCCGGCGCGCCGGCCTCGGGGCCTTCGAGGTCATACACCTCCCGGTCGCTATAGCCCGTGGGCAAACCCAGCGAGTGGTTCGCCTCGCTGCCGCTGCCCCCGGTGCCGGGCGACGCATCCACCTGCCCGGTAGACGGGTTGACCCCGCCACCAGAAGCGCTGTGTGAACCGCGCCGGGTTTCCCGGAGGCTCCAAATCGAGGAAAGATAGGAGCTATGGAAAAGAACAAGAGAGCAAACAGATTTTCGCCTGAAGTGCGCGCGCGGGCCGTACGGATGGTTTATGAGCACCGGAACAACTATGACAGCCAGTCGGCTGCGATTGCCGGGATTGCGGCCAAGATTGGCTGCATTCTTGAAACGCTTCGCCGGTGGGTTCATCAGGCCGAAACCGACAGTGGTTTGCGCGATGGCGTGACCTCTGACGAGCGGGCCAAGATCAAGGCGTTGGAGCGCGAATAAGGAATTGCGTCAGGCCAATGAAATTCTACGCAAAGCGTCTGCGTATTTTGCGCAGGCGGAGCTCGACCGCCCACTGAAGCGATGACGGCCTTCATTGACGATCATCGTGATGCCTTCGGGGTCGAGCCGATCTGCAGGGTTCTGCCGATCGCTCCGTCGACATATCATGCCCATGCCTTGGTGGTCCGACATCCTGAGCGGGCCTCAAACCGGGTCAGGCGGGATGCTGTTCTGCTCCCTGAGATCAAGCGTGTCTGGGATGACAATCTCAAGGTCTACGGGGTGCGCAAGGTCTGGTATCAGCTCAGGCGAGAGGGTTTTGACGTGGCCCGCTGCACGGTGGCCCGTCTGATGAAACAGCTTGGACTTCAAGGAGTTATCTGCGGTAAAGGAACCAAGACAACGGTGAGTGACAAGTCAGATCCTTGTCCAGAGGATAAGGTGAACCGCCAGTTCCGGGCGCCGGCCCCAAACCGGCTCTGGGTCAGCGATTTCACCTATGTGTCGACGTGGCAGGGCTTTGGTCTTGTCACGGTTTAGTGCCGCTCCTTTAACCGCGTATTATACGCAAAAGGAGAACGAGAATGGGAACGAAACAATCAGCCGAATTTCGACAAGAGGCGGTGCGTGTTGCGCTGACCCGTGGGCTTACGC
>JALSQY010000319.1 GCA_026985035.1 Methylothermaceae bacterium | reverse complement strand
TTGGAAGCAGCGGAAAAAGAAATACAGGAAAAACCCTATGGCCTCAAATCCTTCTTCCAGTAATTTGTTGCAACTGGCCCGGCAATGGGCCGGTCAGGCGGTTGAATCTGGTTGGCTGAATCCATCCGAATTACAGCGCCTCGAACAATTACAAACCGCCACTCCGGAAGATTTGTTCACTTCCGGCGGCCGGCCCTTGGTGGTGGCTTTTTTCGGCGGCACCGGCGTGGGCAAAAGCACCCTCCTCAACCGCCTGGCGGGAGAGCCGGTTGCCAAAACCGGCGTGGAACGGCCCACTTCCCGGGAAGTCACCCTGTTCGCTCACGAGTCGGTGCAAATCCAGCGCTTGCCCTCCGAGATGCCTTTGGAAAGGGTCAAGACCGCCCGTCACCGTAACCACAACCGCAAGGATATCCTGTGGATCGACATGCCCGATATCGACAGCATCGAACATGCCAACCGGGAACTGGCCCTGGCCTGGCTGCCCCACATCGATGTCCTGATCTATGTGGTCAGCCCGGAACGTTACCGCGACGACAAAGGCTGGGAAATCCTGCTGGAAAACGCCCGTGACCACGCTTGGCTGTTTGTCATGAATCACTGGGATCAAGGGGTCGAGGAACAGATCGACGATTTTGCCTCTCAACTCAAACAGGCTGGCTTCCAAAACCCCATCATTTTGCGCTGCGACAGCCGCGAAGACCTCACCGCCCGCAAACCCGACGATTTCGGCAAGCTCGAAGAAATTCTCTCGGCGCTGGCCAACGCCCACACCATCTCCCAACTGCAATCCCGGGGAGAGGAAGCCCACCGCCAGGCACTCAAGCAAATCCTGCGGGAAACCCTGACCGCATTGGGCGACAATCAAGCATTCCAAACCCTGATAAACCGCTGGCGGGACCGTTGGCAACACACCCTGAAGGAACTGGAGCCCGGCCTGCAATGGCCCATGCAAGCCTTGGCCAGGGAAGTGACCGCCAAAGGCCAAAAACGGCTCAAACGATCCAAAGCCGACCCTTCGGAAGATCATGGAAACACGCCTCTCAGTGAAACCTTGATGATGGATGTCTGGGTCCAAAAGCGCCTGGAAGATACCTTGAATCAAGCCGGCCTGGAAGCCGAATCCCTCTCCCTCCCCCCTCAAGCGATACGCCGGGCCCTGCAAGCATACAAACCAAAACTGGCCGACACCCTGGTGGATAAAACCCAAAGATCCCTTCGCCTGGCTCTGGCCAACCCCGGCAACCGCTTGCAGCGTTTCGTCCTGAAGCTCACCGGTATTCTTAGAATTCTGCTACCCCTGGCCGCCAGCGGCTGGGCGGGGTATCAAGTGGTCATGCGCTACTACCAAGGTTACCTGGGGCAAGGGGAATATCTGGGCCTGGATTTTGCCATTCACAGCGGACTGCTGATTTTCCTTTCCTGGATCATCCCGCACCTTCTCCACCGCGCCCTGCAACCCTCCCTGGAAAAAACCGCATTGCGGGGACTTAAAAATGGCCTGGAGGCGGGATTCGAGCAGATTGAAAGCGATATAGTCCAAATCCTGGAAAACCTTGAGCAACAACACCAGCAAACTCTCCATCAAGCCCAGGAGTTGATGGAAAACATCGACCAAAATGCTGCCCCGGCGAGTCAAGCGGCTTTGGATAATCGTTATCTGAAACGAATGGTAGTCGCTAAATAATTGCCCATTATTTTCCTGTCCCGCCTGAATACAATCCACCACTTACAGTGGATCACTGAAAGTTTCCGCCAAATGATTACCCCGTACAACTGCCGCCGGCTACGGGGTGCATTATTACATTGAAATTAAAGCAGAAGATAATCGCCACGACGTCGCCGCCGGAACATTGAGAGGATTTTGCGGAACATCCACGAAAAAAGGCCCGCGTCAGCGGGCCTTGCAAATATGGCGTCCCCAACGGGATTCGAACCCGTGTCGCAGCCTTGAAAGGGCTGTGTCCTAGGCCGACTAGACGATGGGGACAAATTCCCTTGGTGGAGCCAGCCGGGATCGAACCGGCGACC
>JALSQY010000318.1 GCA_026985035.1 Methylothermaceae bacterium | reverse complement strand
AATTGCCTCCCGACTTTGAAACCATAGTTTCCAAAAGAGTCCATAAAAAGGGAAGTTGTTTAAAAAAAGTTGCGGAAATTGTCTCTACAGATTTAAATATTTAAAAAAATCATCCTTTGATTGAGAGTTTTTTGGTAATTTAAACTTAAATATATCAATAATTTTAGAGGCTAATGTATTGTGTTTTAATTTAATAAATATATCTTCATCTTTTAATTTCATCTTAACTGCATTAATAGAATTAATTGCTTTAACTATTTTATTGATAGATAAAGTTTCATTACTCTCTTTTAGATAGTTTTGAATCTTTTTTGAATTATTAAGTCTATACTCTATATTTTTTAAAAAGAAGTATGCTAAAAAAGAGATAATAATATGACCTTTTATTCTTTTGTTTTTAAAATGATATATAGGTCTAATATTTAGAGATGATTTTAAGTCTCTAAATGAGTTTTCAACCTCATAAATATTTTTATGTATCTTTATAGCATCTAAAGCATTAATAGATATATCAGAAGCGGCAATAGCATAGAATCCATCATACTTGGAGTCTTGCTCAATTTTAGATAAATCTATCTCATATTTAGTATTGCAACTATTATCATTACTGTTTTGGTCTATAACTTTTAAATATTTACTCTTTTTAATAGCTTGATTATTACTTATTCTCTTTTGTAATTTATCAATTGCTCTATCTCTATCCTTTTTATCTTTATTCGCTCTCTTATCTGAATAGGTTGCTATAATTTTATGAGTAAGTGTGATATTATGATACTCTTTATTTTCATCAAATAGAGTATAATTTTTATCTATTACTTTAACTCTTTTAGTTTTATTAACAATAAACTCTTTATATCCATAAAAGCCGTTATCTTTATTAAATGATATAAGATTATAACCCTCTTTATCTATTATCCTCTCTTCTATATCTTTTTGTTGGTTTTTAAATCTTATAGCTACAATATACTCATAACCTCTTTGTTTTATCTCATATAAGTTTAACCATCTACTAATACCTCTATCAGCAACAATTGTGATTTTATTTAAATTAAATCTATTTTTTAATCTATCAAGTGTATCAAGTAGTGTTGTAGTCTCAGCCCTATTACCCTCATATATATCAAATGTTATTGGTATTCCATCTTTATCAATAAGTAGTGATAAAACAACTTGAGTCTCATTTATCTTAAAATCTTTACTAAGCCCAAAATCTCTTAAACCTCTCTCTTTACTAATAATATTACCACTATTATCTCTTATAATAGTTTCATTATCTTGTGTTTTAGACTCAAAGTATAGTGTTGTTACATCAAAAAAAGCTACACTTAAATCTCTATTAAATAGATTAATTGATCTATTTAATAGATAATCCTCCAACTCCTCTTTTATACTCTCTAATATCTCTAAAGAATCATAAAGGTTATGAAGTTTTAAATCACTATTTAATCCTATAAAATAATCTTTATCTTTAAAATAACCAAGTTTAGAAAATTCAGATTTTAATGCTCTATTTATAACTAATGAAAATATTGTTTTTAAAATATTATAATCTCTTTTTATCTCTTTTCTTTTAATAATATTTACAAAAAAATCATCTAATTTATAACTATCCCATATCTTTTTAATTATTTTATATCCATAGTTATAGACATTAGCTTTACCATCACTATTTAAATCATCTAACTTATAATATTTACCACTATTTAACTTATCAAATAATTTATCTATTAGGGCTTCATGTTTTAATAATATATCTAATCTTCCAAGATTAGCAATAACTCTTTGTTTTACCTCTCTACCCTCTCTATAACTCTCAACAAACTTTAAATATTCATAACCTTTTGATTTTACTACTTTAAGATACATAAAGTATTCCTCAAACATCAATATATAATTAATTATAATATAAAAAAGCTTAAATAAAGCTTTAACAGTTGTCCACACAATTTTTTAAAGAAAAAAATAATATTACCTTTATTTGGTCCTTTCTCTCTTTTCTCTCTTAATTTTCTTATGTTTGGTCTCAAAGTCGGGAGAGTA
>JALSQY010000317.1 GCA_026985035.1 Methylothermaceae bacterium | reverse complement strand
CCACTGAGCTTTCTCCAGACGCGCATTTGACCATGCAAGCGGTGCTGCAAAGACATGTGGACAACGCCATATCCAAAACCATCCACATTCCGGAAAATTACCCTTTCGAGGATTTTCAAAATGTCTATCTGCGCGCCCATCAACTGGGACTGAAAGGCTGCACCACATACCGTCCCAGCCCGGTTCGTGGCAGTGTCATCATGACGCCGGACCGCCATTGCTGTGATATTGACCGGGAAGGGGATTGAACGGGATGCTCATTTCGCGGTGGTGTCTCAAGGTATTAACCTGGCAATCTTTATTGCCGGGTTAATTGTGGCGCAAGGATGCGCCGCCATCGGCGATAGCCGATGTCAGCCCTTGTCCGTCAAGAGATTCCGCGCAATATCGCCGATGGGCAAGGGCGCGCAATCAACAGGTCAGGACGGCCTGCTTGATTACCGGGTTAATAAAAGGGGTTCGCCTTTTTTACCTGGAGGCGGCTACACTACCACAAACAGACAATCGGGGAAGGAAGGGGAATCATGTCCGACAATAGCCAAGATTTCATCATCGCCGTCATGGCGAAAGACAGGCCCGGCATTATTGCCGCCATCACCCAGACGGTGTTCGAGCTTGGCGGTAATGTAACCGAATTGAGTCAGACTGTTATGGGAGGCTATTTTACGTTGATTCTACGGGCCACATTGCCGGCGGAACGTAAGGAAAGCGTCATCAAACAGCATCTGGAAGAAGACTGGCCCGATTTGGCGTTGGCGGCATGCGTGAGACGTTATAGTCCCGAGCGGCTATTCGAGCCAGAATTGGATACCGCTGCGTATTTTCTGACCATCCAGGGTGAGGACCGTCCCGGTTTGATTGCCCTCATCACCCGTTACCTTGCCGAACGGCAAATCAATATTGAAGATCTTTACACCCGCACCGAAGGTGACGCCATTACTTTAATCCTGCAAATCCATCCTCAAAACCGCCAAAGCGCCGAGCATTTACGGGCAGATTTGCAAAATTTCGGCGAGAGACAAGGGATTGCCATTCATCTGCTGCACCGGGATATTCTCCGCGCTACCAGCGAAGTGGGCGCGATTCGCCGGATGGTGCGGCAAGGAGGATGCTTGTCATGATGCGCATTGAAGATATCTTGATGACGTTGCGCATGTTCCAGGATGAGAACTGCGACGTGCGGACCGTGACCTTGGGCATCAACCTGATGGATTGCGCCGACTCCGATTTGGCAACCACTTGCCGCAAGCTCCAGGAAAAAATCCGCCGCCTCGCGGGCGATTTGGTCCAGGAAGGTACGTTGGTGGCCGAGGAGTATGGGATTCCCATTGTCAATTTCCGCCTCGCCATTACCCCCGTTGCCTGGTGGGCGGCGGACTATGGTGTGGACGGCTTGGTGCGGGTGGCGCGGGCACTGGATCAAGTGGCACAAGAAGTGGGCGTTGATTTTGTCGGTGGATTTTCAGCGCGGGTGGAAAAGGGCGCCACCCGAGCTGACAATGCGTTGATTGCGGCCATTCCCGAAGCGCTGGCCTCCACCGAACGGGTATGCGGCTCGGTCAATGTGGCTTCAACCCGGGCCGGCATCAATATGGATGCGTTGTTGGCGGTAAGCCGGTCGATTCTCGATTTGGCCAGGCGCACCGCCGATACCGATGGATTCGGTTGCGCCAAACTGGTGGTTTTCGCCAATATGCCCGACGATAATCCTTTCATGGCCGGTGCAGTGCACGGGGGGGGTGAGCCCGAGTGCGTCATCAATGTCGGGGTAAGTGGTCCCGGCGTGGTCAAACGGGCGGTGGAGCGCCTGCGGGCCGGTTCCCCTGATTTGAATTTGGGGGATTTGGCCGAGGAGATCAAATGCACCGCCTACCGCGTCACCCGCATCGGCGAGTTGATCGGCACGGCATTGGCCCAGCGTTTGAGGGTGCCCTTCGGGATTGTGGATTTGTCCCTGGCGCCGACGCCACGGATCGGCGATTCGGTGGGGGAGATTTTGCAGATGATGGGCATCGGCCGCGTTGGCGCTGCCGGCTCCACCGCCGCCCTGGCGTTGTTGACCGATGCCGTCAAGAAAGGGGGGGCGTTTGCTTCTTCGTCGGTGGGCGGCTTATCGGGGGCCTTTATCCCCGTCAGCGAAGACGCGGTTTTGGCGGAGGCCGCCGCCCGGGGCGATTTGCCTGTCGATAAATTAGAGGCGATGACCAGCATCTGCTCGGTAGGGTTGGACATGGTCTGCATCCCCGGCGATACCAGCGCCGAAACCCTGGCTGGCGTCATGGCTGACGAGTGCGCCATCGGCGTCATGAATCACAAGACCACTGCCTGCCGTTTGATTCCGGTGCCCGGGAAAGGGCCTGGGGAGCGGGCGGTTTTCGGTGGCTTGTTCGGGGAGGCGCCCGTTCAGCCGGTGCGCAGTGGCGGCGAGGATTTTATCCGCTTTGGCGGTCGCATACCGGCGCCGATTCACGGGTTGAGGAATTAGCCGCCATCAGGAAAACGCTGAAAAATTTATCCGTGAATTCTCAGCATCCGCGAAATGAAAAATGTGATTTTCGTTTTGCTCACAACATCACCGATGTAGGTGGTACGTCCTCAGTCAGAAATGAAATAAGACATGCGCTGCCCAAGGGATTTTTCTAAAGATTTATGAAATAATTCCCATGAAAATAGCAGGGACAAGTAGATATCCTGCTTTTTGGGAGCCTCTGATTAAGTCGGAGGTTCCTTTGAGTTTGGCATGACAGCAAAGAGGGGAGGAGAAAAATGAAAAAGTTGCGTGGTTTATCGCTCGCATTGTTTTCCACAGTGGTGTTTGGGCAGGAAAATTGTTCTGTCTATAAGGTCCATGCATCTTCGGCGCTCAAATCCTATCGCAATGAAAAGGGCGTCTGTGTCCAAATACGTGATGGTATTGCCAAAGTGGATAGCGGCTTGGACGAATTGGTGATCTATAGCGTTTCCCGTTGCCGCGAACTGCCCATGCCCAGTTTCTGCAAGGTTCCGGTGGCGGAATTGCAAAAGGCGGATGAGAATGGTAATTGCGAAGTGGCAGTCACATGGATCGTGGACGGTACGGTGGGCGCGGTTTGCACGACGGCGGATCGATGAAGCCAATCATCGCTCCAAGAAAATCCTCCTATTTCTGCAATGGCGCGAGGCAATTTTGTAATCCATGTCAGTAGAAACAGGTTCCCTGGAGAAAATAAAACAACTGTTCCAGCGTATTTTGCCTTTGGTGGATGATGTCGCCGATGCGCTGGGTGTTTTGCTATTATGCTCGGCTCTTGCCGCCGCTTGGATCTTCGTTTATTTCTTCTATTTGCAAAAGTATTCCTTGGCGGTCAGCCTAGTGGCCGGGGGAGTGAGTTTTTTCCCCATCTTGATTCTCCTCAGAATCTGGTTTGCGCTGGAAAATTTGAAGGATATCCCCAAAATTGCCGGGGAAATTATGGAAGATGTCAGTGATGAGGCGGCGCAAAGCTGGCATGGGATAAAATCCGGGAAAAAGGGCGCGATGAACGTGCTTGGCCAGGCCAGAAAATTGTTTGAAATCCGAAGCATGCTCAAGTCCGCCGATGATATTTTCGAACAGTATTTCAGCATTGGCCCGCTAATCAACCCTTTTTATTTGTTGCTTGGGGTGCTGTCCCTGATTGCCCTGTTTTTTGTGTTCGTGACCGGGGCTTTGCTTGGCATTATGAGCATTATTTAAAATGGGTTTTCCAAACGGAACGGATCAGGTCGTCAAATTTCCCTATCCCCGCTGGGGAGAGAGTCATTTCCTGCCCGTTTCCCACCGGCAAAGCCCGCTACATCTGCTCTGGCGCCCTTGTGCTGACGCGCCCCGGGGCGGCATGTTGCTTGTCCACGGAATGAACGAATACATCGGCCGCTATCGCCACGTCGCCGAACATTTCGCCAAGGAATTCGATTTGGCGGGGGTGGATCTTCATTCACATGGTTTGACCAACCCTGTGTTGCGGGCCGCCGACGAGGCCATTCGCAATGGTGCCGGGGCCTTTGATGCCAGCGATGCTTACCTGGAGCAAGCCGCCCTGAAAAATCTGGCCATCATGCGGCAAGACTTTATCGCAGCCTTGTCTTTTCTCTGTCGGCGAAGTGATGGTCCCATCTTTATTCTCGTCCACAGTCTGGGAGGATTGGTGGCTGCCTCTGCCTTGCTGGAGTCTTGTGGCAAAAATCTGCCGGGGAGCGACAGGATTGCCGGCGTGCTTTTTGTCGGGCCGGCATTCGCCATCAGCCATTTTCCCGGCTGGCGGGGGAAAATCTTGAATCCTGTCATGATGTTTTCATTCAAGGTGATGGAAGCGGCGTCATCTGGCGGACGGCGAGGTGCAAAGTCCTGGTGGATTTACCATGGCGCTAAAATTCTGGCCTGGTGGATGGAAATGGGGATGAAGGTGCTTTCCTTGCCGGGGCTGCGCCGGGTGTTTGCCCCCTCACGTCCAGAATGGATTTTGGACTATTTGACCGATTGGGAAGAGGAAAAGCAAAGAATGCGCAACGATGGCTATATTCTCAGAAAAGTTTTGCTGTGCTATGTGATGGCGGTGGAAAAGGAAATCGCCCTGTTCCGGCAGACAATGAAAGCGTTTAAATGGCCTTATTTTCTGATTTACGGGATCGAAGATGTCATTACCGCAGCTTGGGGGAATCGGGATTTTCTCGATGCGACCTTGAAAAATCATCCAGATAATGGGAGTTTGGCCTTGCCGGTACCCTATCACGAACAGTTATTTATGGCGCCGCCGACGCCCGAAAAAATACTCCAAGAAATGGATGTTTGGTTGCGGCGGCGCCTTCAGTCATCTTGATTTGGGATTATCCTAAGGCCGGTTTTTGATTACGGTTTTTAACTTCACCGCGCTGAATCCGGGCATATTCTTCCAATTGCCGCGCGGCCGCCTGGAAGGCGTCACGAATTGCCACATAGGCATCTTCGTAGGCATGATTGTCATGGTGTTCGCGGCTGATGACGATTTCTTTGTTAGGAACCGTCAGGTCGATGCGGACGTGATAAAGATCCCCTTTGTGATGTTTATGGTGGGTGCGTTCCACCATGACCCGGCAGCTGATGATTTTGTCATGATAGCGCTCCAGCTTTTCAGCCTTTTCCCGGATTTTTGCTTCCATCGCCTCGGATTGGGGAATTCCACGAAAGGTTACCTGCAATGGTATTTGCATGTTGGCTCCTTGTTTTATAAAGAAAAAGAAAAAATAACCGTATCAGTGTTATCTTAAATAAGTCAAGATAACCATGAAATCCCTGAAGTTTTTCAGAGTATTACATAATATATCAAGACCAGGCTTCTAGGGAGTCTCTAATGATTAAGGCAAATATTCCCTGGGGGTTGGGGATTTGAGGTTCTCCTGCAAGGATTGCGCTTGCCTGGTTTCCCGGCGCTCGCTATGCTTTGAGCCATTTGACCCAACACTGTAAGAGTCATGAATACTATTGTAGAGTTTTTTCCCGGCTTGCGGGAAATGGAAAATTTCCACCCCCTGTTGGTCCACTTCCCGATTGCCTTACTGACCTGTTTCTTACTGCTTGACTTTGTTGGATTTATCACCAATCGCCGGGTCTTTGTGAATGCCGCCAGTTGGATGTTATTTCTTGGGACATTGGGTGCCTTGGCAACGGTTACGACAGGTCTTGACGCTGCTTTGAGTGTGGCCCATCCTGATAATGTTCACGAATTTTTGGAAAAGCACCGCAATTATGGTTTTAACGTGGCGGGATTAGCGTTGATTCTTTCTTTTTGGCGCTTGGCCAACCGGGCGCGCTTTTCCAGACTGGGCCACGCCGTGCATTTGCTGACGGCGGTGTTACTCGTGTTCAACTTGTTCCGCGGTGCTGATTTAGGCGGTCTCATGGTTTACCGTTATGGTGTGGCGGTCAAAGCCGCGCAAATCAAACATTCCGGTCACAGCCATGAGAGCGTTGCAGGGGAGTTTGCCGAGTGGTGGCATCACCTGATTTATGGCTATCATCATCATGAGCACCCTCACTGAACCGTGAAAGCGCCATAACGAAGGGGCTGTGTACAGTGCCAGAGGATTAACCCCTTGCGGGGGATTGAAAATTCCACTGCTTGGAGGCCCGGTTTTAATTTCAAGCGGATTGCCAAAGTGGGGATTGCCAGTTGTTTGTTGCAGAAAGCGTCATCGTCAACAACAATCTCCCATCGAACAGGCTCATTCTGCTTGATGACAAAATGATCAGGTTCAAAATCCACTTTTGTGATGTGCATCACGATAGTTTTGATATTGGTCTCGGTTTTCCCGTGCCTTAGCAATATGATGCTGTGTAAATCGTAACCCGTGTCCGCCAATGCCAGCCCCCGGTTGAGCATCACCGCTCCCAGCACGACTACGACGACGCTTGAAAATTTCACCAATTTGGGGCCAATGTTTTTGGCAATGGTGCTGGCGAACACGCCGAAACCGAGCATTACCGGCAAGGTTCCAAGCCCAAAGAAAAACAAAATCTTTGCACCTTCCACCGGGCTGCCGGAACCTGCCGCCATGATATACATGGCCTGTAAAGGGCCGCAGACAATCATCAGGCCATTGAGCAAACCGATCACGAAAGGATGGCTGTGTTTTTTGTATTGACGGCCGATAAAGCGCATCACGAAGGCGGGGGTTTTGATCTGTACCCGTCCCATTCCAGGCAGAAGATTGAGCATGCTCAAGCCAAATAAAACCAAAAAAATCCCCGCGCTAATGGCGATTACCCCCCGCAGCCAGGGAGTAAAGGCAATGACGGCGCCGAGTGCGCCAAATCCCGCACCCAACATCGTGTAAGAGGCCGTTTTCCCCAGTCCATACCAGAAATGAGAAAAATAGGAGGGCTTGCCCAGCTTGGTGTCTTGGGTGGTATAGCTGAGGACCATGGCGCCGCACATGCCAACGCAGTGAAAACTGGTCATAAAGCCGGTCATCAGCAATAGGACATAGCTCATGTTTGCCATCGGCGCATGGTGATGGCCTTGGCCATGCCCGCCAAATCGGCTATCGAGGTAAACGATAAAAAAGATGCCCACCGCGCCAAATAGCACGCCTATCCAGCGCCGAATGAGAGTTGCTTCCATTATTTTGAATTTCCCTCCAGCTAAAAGTAATCATTTTATGACGCAATAATCGTGCAAAGCTTTTTCTCAGCATGATCGCTACCTGGTATGGGGTCAGAAAAAGCATTGGCGGAAACGGGTGGCTCACGCATGAATGCCGCGTAGAGACAGGATATCAAGCGGCAAAAGTGTGTGATATGCCACACTGGTGTGTGAAAAGCCACATAGTTTCAACGATAATGACAAAAACACCAGAAAATTTATTGTTAATTGAATGCCTTATAAAAATGGCACGGTCAATGCTATGGAATTGTCAAATATCATAGCCAACTAATTTACGAGGTGATCCATGAGCGACAAAGCCTTGACCGAAGTCCGTAGCCAGGAAGATTACGGTACCTTACTGCTAGGGACAGGTTTGACCGTGGCGGCATTGATCTTGGTTCCCGCTGTGGCGACCCGCCTTGGATTGGGCGCGGCGTTGACCGGGGCGGTGCGGATGGCGCTGATGCGCGCTTCGAGCCGGGCCGTTACCGGCGAGAAGGGCGAAGAATGTGGCGATGGTTCTGCTGGATTTAGTTGTCATTGAGTTGCAACTTAAATTACCTCTGGTGAAATAGGGGGCTTCCTCGAAAAGCCGCTTGATTTCATGACCTTCGTTGGGGGGGTAGATTGCCCGCCAGGCACCTTTGAACGTTCAAGGTGCCTTTTTCTTTCCCTATTCGACGTATGTGATTTGCTAGAATCATCAATTCTTGAATTAGCCGGGTTAAATGTTACCTCATGAATGAAAAAACGCGCGTTTGCGATTTATGTTCATTGCCAGTGGAAATCGACGATTTTCGTTTACAGACCAAGACGGGCCTGAAACAATTTTGTTGTGAAGGGTGTCTTGGGATTTACCGCATGTTGCATGAAAGTGAAATCATTGAAGCGGCGGAGAAAGACGCCGACTCAGGAAAATCCGATGCATGAGAAATCAACAACTATTGCTTTAAGGAGGTCATGTTATGGCTCACGTACACGGGGATAAGAAAAAAGCGGCCGAAGTCGCCGCCCACGCGGCCAGATCAGCCATGTCAGGTCCGGCTTCCCACGGACCGATGATGGGTGGAATGATGGAACATATGATGGGGCCTGGTCCCCACGGCCCCATGGCCGGCAACCCTGGTCACGTGGCGAAAGCAGTGGCCAAGGGCGCTGCCGCGACCGCCGGCGGTAGTCTTATGGGCCGTTTGGCCCGTCATCCGTTACTCGTTTTTGGACTCGGCGTCGCCGCTGGGATCGTGGTCTATAAATACCGCAAGCAAATCATCTCAACCGCCGTTCGGGCTGGCGAAAAAAGCAAGGATTTTGTCTTGCAACAAAAGGAAACTTTGGAAGATATCGTTGCCGAGACCAAGGAAGAAGGCGAAAAATAAGTCATAAAACATGATCACAAAACAAATCATCCTGCGCTATCGTGCGCCTGGTCATGTGCGCTTCCAGCTTCCAGCGGTGGTATGCCAGATGGGAGTTGGCGAGCGCTTGGTAGGAGTATTAAATAAAATCGACGGGGTTTATCGGGTCGATCTGTATCGCCGCCGTTGCAAACTCTCCATCCGTTATCACGAAGCTTTTTGTCATTTTGAGCAAATAGCCCGGGTACTCCATCAAACTGTTTCCGAGTTGGAACGAGCAGGGAAGCTCAAACCTGTTGCCGTGGCCTCTACCTCCCGCGCCATGCCGTTGATGCAAATTCGCCAGTCCACGCCAGTGCAATGGGTGCGGGAAAAGGTTCGGGATATCAAAGAAACGGTTGCGGCTTTGGGCATTCTGCTACGTCAAGGATTGAAGCGAGGCCCCAAGTTGTTTCAAGATCCAAAAAAATTGGCTTTCGAGTTCGCCAATGACGTGTTGGTGCTTTATTTGATCAAGGTGCACTGGCACCGCATCGTCAACCATTGGATCGTGCACCCTATCAAATACCGTTACGAGTGGGCGGCCATTTTTTACCTGACCTACTTGCTGGTGCGCTCGCGATTGCCAAAAAAATAAATTAGGGATAGGCTATGCCCACCTATTTTCAGATCGCTCACAACCTCAAGCGGCGGATCCGCATCGTCTCGCCCGTCCTCAAGGGCGATCCCGAGAAGACCTACCTGTTCGAAATCCTCCTCACCAAGCGTCCGGAGGTCAAGCAGGTCAAGGCGGTGCCGGCCATCGGCTCGGTGACCGTCTGGTTCGATCCCGAGGCCCTGCCGCCGCCCAATCTGCTGAAGATCTGCGACGCCATCCTGGAAAACCTGGCCGGTGCCCGCCCTCGCCTGATCGAAGCCGAGCCCCCGCCGCCCGACGCCCCGGTGGTGGAGGCGCAGCTGGCCGTCGAGGGCATGACCTGCGCCTCCTGCGCCCTGTTGATCGAAATGCTGCTCCGGCGCGATCCCCGCATCCACGAGGTTCAGGTCAACTTCGCCAACGAAACCGCC
>JALSQY010000316.1 GCA_026985035.1 Methylothermaceae bacterium | reverse complement strand
GTTTCCACGCCCAGATCTCCCCGGGCCACCATGATGCCGTCGGCGGCGTGGATAATCGCGTCAATATTATCCAGCGCCGCGGCGCGCTCGATTTTGGCAATCACAAAAGGCGAGGCCTCCAAGTGGCGGGCTGCTTCACGAATTTGCCCGATATCCTCGGCAGAGGATACAAAAGACACGCTGACAGCGTCGATGGCTTGCCTACAGGCAAATTCAAGCAAGGAGATATCGTGTTCGGTGACCGCGGGCAAGGGAACGTGCATTCTAGGAATATTGATGCCCTTGTGGGAACGGAGTTCACCCCCCACCATCACCTGGCACAGAACGGCGTCGTTGGAGACCGATTCCACTTTCAGTTCGATAAAGCCATCATTCAAAAAAATGGCTTCTCCAGGGCGTACCGCCTCGGTAAGTTGGGGGAAGTCCACATACACACAGCTATGATCGCCAATCATTGGCCGGGTGGTCAACATGAAGCTTTGGCCCGTTTTTAACAGTAAAGGATCAGGCTTGATTGCTCCTATCCTCAGCTTCGGGCCTGGCAAGTCCGCAAGTATAGCTACCCGCTGGCCTGTATTTTTCGCGGCCTGGCGAATGCGGCTAACGGTTTGCCGCCACTGATCGGGGTTGCCGTGGGCGAGATTCAGACGGGCGATATTCATGCCGCTGCGGATCATCCTTTCCAGGGTATTGATCTGATCAGAAGCGGGTCCGATGGTAGCGACGATTTTGGTTTTTGCGTGGGGTAATTTCAACATCCCACTATGGTAACCTGACAAGCCAGTCCATAAAAGATTAGGAGTTTCTGATGGCAGAATACCCTTCATCTCATCCGTTGCTTCCCAAACCGGTTGCCTCACAACGCTTGGAACCCTTGCCATGGCAAGCGCCCAAGCCGCCTGAAGAAGATCCGGACGCGCCCAGGCGGGTTCAGCAAATTCTCGCCAGCCCCAGTTACCGCCCAGCAGTGCAGGACGTGCAATTCCTCAATCGCTATGAAACCCGCCCGGCGCGGCTGCAACTGGATTACATGAAGCCGGAATTGGGATTGCAGGAAAATGGGGTGCGTAACACCATCGTCGTTTTCGGCAGCACCCGGATTCCAGAACCGGCCGCGGCAAAGCGGAAGTTACAGGTACTCAAGGAGGCACTGGCCAAGCGGCCCGATAGCGAAGAACTGCAACAACGGGTCAAAGTCGCGGAAAGAATCGCCGCCAAAAGCCACTATTATGAGATTGCCCGCGAATTTGGCCGATTGGTGGGCAACGCCGGTCACGGCCCTCTCGACTGCCGCTTGGTGGTCATGACCGGCGGCGGGCCCGGGATGATGGAAGCTGCCAACCGTGGTGCTTTTGATGTGGGGGCGAAAACCGTCGGCTTGAACATCACCTTGCCCCACGAGCAGTTCCCCAACCCCTATATCACCCCGGAATTATGCTTTCAGTTCCACTATTTCGCCTTGCGCAAAATGCACTTTTTGCTGCGTGCCAAGGCGCTGGTGGTGTTCCCGGGAGGATACGGCACCTTCGATGAATTGTTTGAAACCCTGACCCTCGTCCAAACCCGTAAAATCCGGCCTTTACCTGTAGTGCTGGTAGGGAAAGAATACTGGCAGCGGGCGGTGGATTTTGATTTTCTGGTGGAGGAGGGGACTATCGACCCCGAAGACAAAGAATTGTTTTGGTATGCGGAGTCCGCCCGGGAAATTTGGGAAGGGATTGTTTGGTGGTATGAAAGTAACGGAGAGTCATTAATCAATGGGGAGCCTTATCCTGCGGCAGAAGTGAAATGAGGATGCCATTGCCAGCCGAAGGATTGGGGTGAGTAGGCCATCCCGTTTCCAGCGCTGCGTCCCAATACCACTGCCGACTACAACCCATGCCATCCATGTTTGCCTCCAGAGTATTTAGCGATACTGATGACCGGCTTTATCCACGGCGGCGGGCTGATGGCCCAGATTCTTGCGCTTTCGCCAATAGGAGGATATCGCAAAAGGCGACATCCTCCACGATGCGGGACAGCATTGCCATTTTCGATGATTGTAAGCCATTGAAAATAAATGAATCGGAAAAAGCTGCGGGTCGAGTGGTGGCGGGCCATCTCTCCTCCTCAGGCCGTTCCCGATCAATCCCTTGGATTACATGGGAATGCAGTACATTACAGTACATTTGCAGTGAGCCCTTGGGAGGGAGATGGCCACCACCAAAACAGCCACCTTGACGTTCCGTATCGATCCTCACCTGAAAGAGGCCCTGGCCGGGATATTCTCCAGCAAGGCCAAACAGTTGCCCGGTGAAAAACAGTGGGAATCGTCCAGGTAATCGGCCGCCTGCTGGAGATATTGACCGGGCTGATGGTCTATTTTTCCGCCCGCCGGGGCGGTCGTGATGCAGTGGAGTTGGAGAATGCCAGGGAACGGGCCAGGATTATCGAAGAGGTGGCGGCGATTCGCCGCCGTCTGCGCCGTGATCCCGATTATGCTGCCCGGGTGCGCGCTCGATTTCAGGATGACGCCGAAACCGCCCGCCGTCCGGATTCCTGACACGTTTTGCCATGTCTATGAGCCGGTCTGGATATCCCGGCGCGAGGCGTTGGGATTGCGGCCGCCCGTGGTATCGGCCATCGATGACTCGAATGCGGCCTGGATGGCATACTGCGCCGGCCGGAAACCGCGCCCCGCGGGCCCTGGATTTTGTGATGCGTATGTGCCTGTGCGCTTTAATCGCCTGGAATCTGGGCGGGTGCGCCCCATCACCCGGGAGGTGGTCGATGGGAATAACGCTGTCTGGATGGAGATTTGTGGACAATGATTTGGTTGGAACCGTCGGCCTATTTGTTGCGTGTTGTGGACCGCCCGCCGGGCGAGTTGCCGCCCTACCGGGTGCTGGGGACGATCATGGCGCCGAGCGACGATATCGCCATCCTAGTGGGGCTCCATGGCCGGGTGCGGCCGGCCGAAATCCGGCAATTTCTGGTGGAGATGCGGCTGCTGGGCTTCGAATGGCTGCTGGCGCGGCGCGTGAATGGCCATGGTCTGCCGTATGCCGAGCCCATGGCTGGCGATATTTGGGACGGCTGGCTGGGAATCGATCTG
>JALSQY010000315.1 GCA_026985035.1 Methylothermaceae bacterium | reverse complement strand
TTATGAATTTAACCCCGAAACAGGAAAAATTCTGCCAGCAGTATATTCTGAACGGCGGCAATGCCTCCAATGCGTACCGCAGCGCCTATGATACCGGCCGGATGAAGCCGGCCACGATCTGGCGCAAGGCGAATGAGTTGCTCAACAACGGCAAGGTTACGGCTAGGGTTGAGCAACTTCGCGACGAAATCAACGCTCAGGCGATTGCCGATATCGCCGAGCGGCAAAAATTCTGGACTGACATCATGCGCAGCCCGGCGGAAGATACCAAGGACCGCCTGAAGGCGTCGGAATTACTTGCCAGGTCCCAGGGTGATTTCATCGAACGGCGGGAAATATCCGGCGCCGGCAGGGGACCTGTCATCGTGAATATCCAGCATGTGGCGCCACCGGAGGTAAGCGAATAGCCTGAGGGAGAGATGAACGTTGCCGCCGGGCAAAGGATCGATATCGCATTCCCGCAATGGTTCACGCCATACTGGCAGCCGGCCCGGTATAAAATCGCCCACGGCGGCCGGGGCAGCGGCAAATCCTGGCAGTTTGCCCGGGCGTTGATTGTGCTGTCACTGCAGAAAAAGATACGCATCCTGTGCGCCCGTGAACTGCAAAATTCCATTCAGGAGTCGGTCCATCATCTGATTGCCGACCAGATCGATGTCATGGGGCTGGCGGCGATGTTTTCGGTGCGGGAAAAATCCATTCAATCGGTCACAGGCGCTGAATTTCTGTTCAAGGGTGTGCGCGGCATGAAGAACAACGCTGCCCAGCTCAAATCCCTGGAGGGTGTGGATATCTGCTGGATCGAAGAGGGGCAGACTATCTCCAGGGCCAGCCTGGAAACACTCACGCCGACCATCCGCAAGCCGGGGTCTGAAATCTGGATCACCTTCAACCCGGATCAAGAGGATGATCCTGTCTATCGGTTGGCCATGAATCCGCCGCCGGGCAGTATCGTGCGGCAGGTGAATTGGTATGACAATCCCTGGTTTCCACCGGATCTGGATCAAGAGCGCCGCTGGCTGCAACAGACCGATCCCAATGCCTATGCCCACGTGTGGGAAGGCCGGTGCCGCCAATATACCGATGCCCAGGTGCTGCATGGTAAATGGCGGATTGGTTCGTTTACGCCGGAGCCGGACTGGCATGGGCCGTATTTCGGCGCCGACTGGGGATTTGCCAGAGATCCCACAGTGTTGGTCAAGGTTTGGATTGCCGACAATCAATTATACGTGGAGCAGGAGGCGTGGGGGATCGGGGTGGAAATCGACCGGTTGCCTGCCTTGTTTGACAAGCTGGCGGGGGCCCGTAATCATGTGATTCGCGCCGATAATTCCCGCCCGGAGACCATCAGTTATCTCAAGCGTCAGGGGTTTCGTATTCAGGGGGCGGCGAAATGGACCGGCAGCATCGAGGACGGTATCGGATTCCTGCGCGGATTCGATGTGATTACGATTCATCCGCGATGCCGTCATGCGGCGGAAGAGGCGAGGCTTTACAGTTATAAGGTGGATGCATTGACAGGCGATATCTTGCCCAGGATCGAGGACCGCCACAATCATGTATGGGATGCGGTCCGTTATGCCCTGGAGCCTTTGATCAGAAAACGCCAGGGCCATGAAGGGGTCAGTCTGGCGTGGCTCTGAACAAGGCATCGGATCAATTCTTGCTGGATGCCTATAGCGGTCAGAACGGGTTTTTGACCGGCCAATACCTGGTGCGCCACCCCCGCGAGCCGGATGAAAAGTTCCGGCGCCGTCAGGAAGTGGCGGTCTATCCGAATTTCGTGCGCAAGATCGTCGATACCTATCTCGGTTTTTTGTGGCGTCGCACGCCGGTGCGTGAAGTCTCCGATCTCTATGCCGGCTTTTCGGAAAACGCCGATGGCAGGCAGCGGGACATCGATCATGTCATGATGCACTTTCAGCGCCTGGCGATGCTGCTGGGTACGGTGTATGTCCTGGTGGACCGGCGCCCGGGTCCGGTCCGCACCCGGGCCGATGAATCCTTGCCGTATCTGTCGTTGCGCCTGCCGGAGCAATTGGTCGATTATCAATTGAACGATTCCGGGCAATTCCTCCGCGCGGTATTCCAGGAACAGACTCCGGCAGGGGAGCATCAATTCAGAATCTTTACTACCGATGGCTGGATCGTGGCGCGGGACGATCAGGGAGTTCAGACCATCGACGCCGGCCGGTATGATTTCGGCAAGGTGCCAGTGGTGGCGCTGCATTCCAATATGCCGCTCAATCCCACGGATATCCGCTCCCAGGGCTGGGCCTTCGATATGGCCCAATTGAATTGGGACCTGTTCAACCTGCGGTCGGAATTGCGCGAATTGTTCCGGGCCCAGACCTTTGCCATTCTGGCTCTACCTATTTCCGATCCCGGCGAGCGTGAACGGCTCAAGGACATGACTGTTTCCACCGAAAACGCCATGACCTATGATCCGGCGCACGGCGGGCAACCGGCCTTCATTGCGCCGCCGGATGATCCCGTGCGGCTGTATATGGATCAGATCGAGGCTACCATTCAGGATATCTACCGGGTGGCCAATCTGGAATTTGTCGGTGGCGTGCAACAATCGGGCGTGGCGCTATCGTTCCATTTTCAGGAGGCCAATGCCGAATTGATGACGATGGCGGATTTGTGTGAGCGCGCCGAGAAGGAGATTGCCTGGCTGGTGCATGCCTGGCTGGGACAGGAATTCAATGGCAATATCGCCTATCCGCGGGACTTCAACCTCAACGATTTATCCCGCGCCCTGGCTCAGACCATGGACGCGGTATCATTGAATATTTCCCCGCAATTCGACATGGCCATCAAAAAACGCCTGGCCCGGCAGATATTGGCCGAGGATATCGCGCCGTCGGAAATGGAGGCTATCCTGCGGGATATCGAAGCCCAGGGCGATCAATACGGGGACCGGATACAACGGGAGGGACAATGACGCGATTGGAGAGATTGGCGGCGGAATTGAGCGGTGATCCACGCCTGAAAGGCTATGGCACCATGACCAACGAGGAAGCGGCGGCCGCGCTGAATGCCGCCGATGTGGTCCTGATCAATAGCATCGAATCCGCCGCGATCCGCCGTTATTTGATGCTGGCGGGCAGATGGTACGGCATCCGCGTCAGCAAGTCGCCGGAGGCCGTTACCGCCATCGATGCGCTGTCTGAATTCGATTCGTTCGATATGAATGATTATCAGGTCAAGCAGGCATTGACTGTATTACTGGATGGCCTGATCGCTAAACAATTACTGACGGAAGCGGATAAATCCGCGATTTTGGCGCTGGGGAAAAAGCAAATCAGCCGGGCCATGGAGCTGGGGATCGGCCGGGTCAGTATCGCCGACGTGGCCGCCGCCAGGAGGTTGCAACATGCCTAGAGTCAATCAAGCGATCCAGTGGAATGGATTGCCGGCCCTGTCCCTGGGGCCCGGCGCTGTCGCTGTTTCCGACGATATTCTCATCGCCGATACCGCTTTCGATGCCGGCATTACGGTGCGCGCCGCGCATAGCGGCACGCCGGCGGCCGGGGATGTGGTCGATATTTATCTGGCCTTGTCCGCCGATGGTGCTGGATTCGACAGCGACCAGGAGATGAATCTGATTTTTCTGGGCGCCCTGGATTTGGCCGCCGACCGGCTCGATGGATCGTCACCAGGCGCGGGCTGGCAGGCTCAATCGTCCTTCCCGTCAGTACCGGTAGTGTTCGGCAAGGCACGCCTGGTTACCAGGAACCGCGGCGCGCTGTCGGTCAATGTCAGCGCCGGCATCGTTACTTTGGGCAGCTGATGGGAATTGCCACTGCCGCCAGAGTCATGCCGTTTCCAGGCCAGGACGGTCTTGGCCGCGATACCGGCCATTCCTTGTGGCGGGGCTGCCGGTTTGCTTCCAGCCTGCGTCTGGGTCCAGACGGCAGGGCTCAAGGATGGCTGAGGAGCAGCGGCGGCATCAGTAATGGATTGCCGCAAGTGTCATGGTATTTATCCACGCTGGATTTATCGGCCCTGCAATTCATTCCAGAAGGCGTCGAAGTCCGTTATGTTGGGCTTTACCGGGGGGCGCTGCCACGCTTCGATGTGCCGCTCGATCCGGTGCCGGAGGTTTTGACTGTCACACTGTCGTTCCAGGCGCTGTCGGGTTTTTACGATCAATGGCCCCTGTTCTATTCGGAAAACCGTGGATTCCGGGCCGGATATTCCGGCCAGCACGGTATCCGGATTTACCGGGGATCGCGGTATCAGACGCTGACCAATCCCGCGGTGATTCCTGACCTGTCCGATCATCTGTGGCACGGCATCACGATCACTTCCCGCATCTACCCGGGCCAAAGCCATGAATTCCACGTCTGGGCCGACGGGCGCCATGCCGGTATGGCCACGCTGGGCAGTTATCACGGTAATGCCGTCAATCCCTTGTTTTACCAGGCCTGGGTGCCTTTCCATAATTTTTTCCATACCAATCGTATATTGACTGGCAGGGCTCGTTTGTTCCTGTTGCACGACCGGTTTTTGTCGGATCGGGAAATCAGGCTGCTGCACAGTGATCCTCATTGTTTGTGGCGCCGGCGCCGGCTACGGTTTGCCACCGGGGCGACGCCACTGCAGGCCGATGGTTCCGCCTCGCGCTGGACAGTCCGGGCCAGACGCCGAAACTACCGGGTGATACCTTATGATTCTCCCAGGTAAGGCGCCCGCCGAGCGGGTGCCGGTGATTTTCGATTTTTCCGCCTTGATGGACACCGATATCGAAACCCTGTCGGTCCTGATGGTGTCGTGCCAGGCGAAATATGGCGCCGATGCCAATGCCGGGGCGTTGCTGGACGGCAACGCCGCCATCGATGGCCCCAGGGTGATACAGTGGGTCAAAGGCGGCGCCGCGGGGGTTTATTACCGTCTGGAATGCCGGGTGAAAATCAGTGACGGCCGGGAGCTGTCATTGGCCGCCCTGTTGCCGGTGGTGGAATGCTAGGTGACCGATTGGGACAGTCTAAGACGGGCGGTTTTCCGGATCATCCCCCAGACTACCGATCGCCTGACGGCATCGGCCGCCGGCTTCGCCGATAGAATCATCGCGCGCCTCAGATCCCGGGGCTGGCGGCTGGATGAAGAGGCCGAAGGTTATATCTATGAATTGGCGAATGAAGTCCGGGAGATTCTGACCGAGGCCCTGCAAAACGCGATCGCCGGCGCGGCGGCAGGGCAGGGTTTGGATTTTATCGAACGGCAGTTGGAAGAGGCGTTCCACCGCCGTCTGGGCGATGATTTGAACCTGTCTGACCGGTTGTGGCGCTGGCAGGACCAAACCCGCCGTGGCGTATTGGATAGCCTGGCTGAATCGTTGGCATTGCGCCGGAGTGTCAACGGCGTGATATTCGACATGCAGCGGACCATCGAAAGAGAGACCGGCGCCCGATTCGATATCGTTTCCGACCGCAAGCCTGTCTGGATAAAAAAACTGGAACAGGCGGGCCGCCGCGTCATCCGCAATCCGCAAGGAAAACAGGCCTGGGACAAGGCCGTCCAGGCCGCCTCGGATTATATCGACCGGCTGAAGGACACCGGCACCCGCCAGCAGTCGCTGGCGATGCTGAAAAAAATCGAAAAGGCGGTGGCAAGCGGTCAAGAATCGTTGATTGCCGAGGCCATTCGCTGGCGCATCTATGATAAACAGCTCTATAATCTCAAGCGCATCGCCCGCACCGAAATTTCCACTGCCTGGCACCGCGCGACCATCGCCGCCACCCGTGACGACGATCTCATCATCGGCTACCGCTGGCGGCTGTCGGCCTCTCATCCTGATCCCGATATCTGTGACTGGTTCGCCGGGATCGAACTGGGCCTGGGCAAGGGCGTTTGGCCCAAGGACCGGGTGCCGGAGGGGAAGGCGCATCCCCACTGTTTTCCTGGAAACACTTGTGTT
>JALSQY010000314.1 GCA_026985035.1 Methylothermaceae bacterium | reverse complement strand
GCCTTTGCATATCAAGCAACGGCCCCCTTACAAACGAAGCATTTGATTTTCACGGTCTCCAGGAAAAGGATCATGGAGAATTGTATTTGAAAAAAACTTCCAATATCCCAATCGACCGGCGCCCCTCTCCAACGTTTTTGATGGGGTTTTTTGATTCGGGATCGGAATTATTACAGGAGCTGCTAAACCTCCACCCTCGCATTACAGCCGGATCCAATACCCAGGCGCTGGCATACATCAAGGCATTGCTGAATGAAATATCACCCGGAGACAAAAAACCCGCTCAAAAGATTGCTTTGCTGAGCAATGGCCAGGCAAAAAAACTAAGAGCGGAATATTGGAAATATATTACCAGCCGCTGCTCTGCTGACGGCACGTCATCGCTATTCGTTGATGTCTATCCCTATGATGCTCAAGACTTGCAAATCATCAGTATTTTATTTCCTGAAGCGAGGGTCATTCTGACTCTTCGCGATCCCAGGGATGTCTGCCTCAGCAGTTATCTCCAATCCTTCCCAACCTGTCATTCAGCCGAAGAACCGCCCACTTGGGAATCGCTGGTCTGGCAACAGGCATCGATGATTCACCATTATTACTCTCTACGTAAACATCTGGCCTGCCGAATCCTCGACGTCCTATACGAAGAGATGGTCACCCATCCGGAAACACAGCTACGCGGAGTATTAAGGTTTCTTGGAGAAACCTGGAGCTACCGGATACCGCTTGACGACCATTTCACTGGTTCTGAACACGCTAAAGACAGCATCAAGATCCGCGATATTCCTGGTCAATACCAAGCCACGGTAGGGCGGTGGAAAAATTATCTGGATTTCTTTGACTCTGTCCGCAAGCCCCTGACACCTTTAATTGAACGGTCAGGCTATCCCCACTGGATAAATCCATCTTCTGAAAAGATCGCCTGAGCTTCTCCAAAAAAAAATCCAGCGCATCCAGGAGGATGCGCTGGCACCAGAAGGGATGGAACCAATGAGATCCGCACGCGGGATTTGCTCCCGCGCCCGGTTCACAGACAATCAATCAAGCGGCAAATGGCATCCATTGTTGACGGCGGCGCCGGGATACCAGCAGCCCGATGCCAATAGCCGAGCCGAACAGCCAAACCGCTCCCGGAATCGGCACCGCCTGGACAGATACACTCAATTTGAAATTGTCATTATGCGGAGCAGAAACGGTATCATTCCCCCCAAACGCAATAGTCCAGCTATCGGCCAGGGCGCTTGCATTCACTACCGTGGTGAAAGTGGCTACATCACCCGCAGCATTTCCCGATGCATGGCCAATATTAGCCGTCAAGTCCTCAGCCCACCAGGTTCCCGCGGCAATAGGCGGCGTCTCGGTACCATTCGGATACCAGTGACTATGACCATCATCGTGATCCGCGCCTTCCCAGATGGTAAACCCTGGAACAAAAGTACCAGGGGAAGCATCAGCATCCTCCAGGGTCACTGTAATTTTATAGCTCGGGGAACTAGCATTAGCGCCATTGATATCGCCAAAATCCACAAAAGCCCACTTCGATGCGTGTCCCCAACCTGCCGACTGGGTGTTATAGCCTGGATGGTTGGGATCTTTTACCGTCTGATTACTCCAGGCGCCAGACTTTACAGTGCCGGGTGTACCATGATTATTCGGCAAGGGCACTCCTGACTGAGCGGTCAACGTTCCATCGTGATGGAACATATAGGACAAGTGGTAATTGATGCCATCGGCACTCGGATCGCTTACCTCCACATGGGCCTGGGCCAGAGGCGATAAACCCAACAGCCCCAGGGATAGAGACAAAGAAATACGATTGAATTTGAATATTTTTTTCATGATTACTCCTTAAGATTAATACGTTGGCAAATGATTATCATTAATCTTTTTATGCGCTATTACGGGAACGCATAATAAAGACCTCTGCCAAGAAGTCCGCGTCAATCCCAAACCGGCCACTTCCCGAGCCGGCACCATGACATAATGCAGGACCTCCTGGAACGATACTTTCCCGGCAGCATGTGACGCTCCCTCAAGCCGCCGCTATGGACCTGCCCTGGCCCAGGATCGGAAGGTATGATTACGGGGCACCCTTCCCATCCAAAAACCCTGATGCATCAACCAGAGTCTCGTAAAAGTAAATAGCATTAACCGTGCCATGATCGGACGCCTGAATTTGCTGGCCAGCGATATTTTTCCCGCGCCAAGATCGTGGCAAATGACACATAACCATGTCATTTGCCACAGTCAGGTGCTCTTGTTTGCCCTCATCCACCCGCCCCACCCATTGGAGAGGGAAAGTCTCGCCGCCGGCAAAACAAAGCCTGGTCCTGGCCCCGCCTTCTCACTGGTCAGAAAAAAAACCATTCACTCATTTCTTCTCTATCGGCATAAGATTTGCGTTAGAAATTCAAAAGCCTTTTCAAACCAGATCCACACAGGAGAACGTCATGCACTATTCCCGCCGCCGGTTTCTTAACCATTCCGCTGTTCTGGCCTCATTGGCCGGGTTTCTGCCCGGCAAGATTCTCGCCCAATCCCCGCTGGAAAAAAGAAATGACGCCACCGGCCTGGCAACAGGCCAACCCATCCCCCTCGCCTACCCGGAAATTCCCGGATTTCTGAGCGCGGCCCAACTCAAGGTTCACCATGACAAGCACTATGTGGGCGCCTTGAAAGGTTACCGGAGCCTGGACGAGGCACTCCACGGCGCTCCTCTGGACCCGGCCCTTTACACAACAAAATCCAGAGCCAGAACCCACAAGGCCAACAGCGTATTTCTGCACGAACTCTACTTTTCGGGGCTCACCGCCCGCGCCACTCTTCCCGACGAAGCCCTGCGAACCGCAATCCAGCAGCGCTTCGGCACCATCGAGCGCTGGTGGGAAGACTTTCAGGCCGCCGCCAAAAGCAGCCGGGGGTGGGCGCTGCTCGTCTATCAGCCCCTAAGCGGCAAGCTTTACAACATCATTTCCGACAACCACGGCAACGGCGTGCTTTGGCAGGCCATTCCCATTCTTGCCCTGGATATGTTCGAGCACGCCTATTATCTCGATTACCAGAACGACAAGGGAACGTACATCGAACGCTTTATCAATCACATCGATGGCCAGGAAGTTTCAAGACGTTATCAACAAGCCAGGCAGTTATCTTTTTGAGAACACACCGCCACCAACTTCTCTTCTCTCCTCTTCCTTCCTCGAACAGGTGGCATGACCATGTGCGGCGCCCCCTTCCGCACCGGGCAGTGCCCGCGCAAAGCGGGCTTTTTCCACTCCGGCCAAACATCCCCGGTCACAGCCGGTGAAAACCTCACTCACCCAATGAACGCCTGACCGCCCGGCGCCGCCGGCGCGAAACAAGATAAAGCCCGTAACCGGACAATACCGTCAACAAGGCCATGGGCGCCATGACCCGGAGCAACCGGTTGTTGATATCATCACGGCCGGGGAAATCCAGGGTGTGCAGCATCCACAGAAAATCGAACAAGCGCCAACCATCGTGGCGGACCGCCGTTACTTCTCCCAGGCGTTGCGCCACATAAACCACCGGATGGCCGGGGTAATCGAAATGCACGGCCCACGCCGGCAGCGGGTGCCCCCGGTATTCATGGCCGGGAGGCAACCGGGTGAGCAATTCGGCGCGCGCGACGGAAGCACCGGGAATGAATGCGCGCACCGCCAGGGCGACGGCCTGATCCCGCCCCAGCGCCGGCAACGCAGTCCCGCTCCCGGCGGAAAACATCCGGACATCGCCGCCGGCAACATGCACGCGGATGACCGCCACCTCGCCCAGGCGGACAAAATCCAGGCGTTTCAAGGGACAGGGCGAATGCCGCCGGCACGCGTTTTCGACCGCCAGCGCCACGGCTTGCGGATCGATTTCCCCGGCCTCCACCGGCGGCGGCCGGCGCAACCAATGATCGCCGTGAATCCAGTCAATATCGGTCAGGCTGAAATACGCGCCACCCACGACCCAGGCCAACAGTTGCACCCCCACAGCCAACGCCAGCCAGCGATGTACCCGGCGGATCCCGGGCAAGGCGCGTCCCGGCCCGAAAGCAAGCCTCATGGCATCGGCGCGTTCCAAGAATGGTCATAGCCAAACGCCTCCAGAAACCGGTGGAGCGTCTTCTCCTTGCCGGAAAACCACCGGGCGTAATGACGCCATCGCCCCACCGCCCCGCCATGGACCGGCCGGGCGACATCGGCGAAACTGGGGGTGGAGATATAACGGCTGGCGGCCCGCTTGTGGTAGTCATTCACCGACGGATGCCAATCGAGCTCCAGAAAACCCAGCACATTGCGAACAGAAGGCTCGAACGCCGACACCATGTCTTCGTAACGGACTTCCAGAAACCCGGCATGCAGGCCATCACGCACAGCGAGCCACAGGCCCATCAACTGCCGGTACATCTCGATACCGCTGTCCCAGGCAAGCAAATGGACAGTCATATCGGAAGGCGCGAAGGACTGCAGAAAACAACTGATACAGACATCACGGGGATCGCGCAAGGCAAATACGATTCTGGCATCGGGAAACAGGCGGTCCACCAGCGCGATGTCGATGGTATTGAGGGCATTCTTGTCCACCACCACGCGCTGACTTGCTGTTTTATCCAGATCGACAGTCAAGCGCCGCCGGTAAAAGCGGCGCAAGTGAAAACGTTGATCCGGCGCCAGGGCGGCGGCTTTTTCCGGCAGACTGGCACGCCCCGGCACGATCCGGTCCAGCTCCCGGCGGGTGTGATAAAGCGCCAGGGATTCATCCACGGTGACCACCGCCGGATGGGCCGCCAAAACCTGCTCAAGCAAGGTAGTGCCGGAGCGCAGAAAACCCATCAGAAACACCGGCGGGGGGATGTCGCCGTCTTCATGGCCTACTGCCCCCCGGGCAGTGGCATGCCCCTGCCGGTTGGCAGCCACCATCCGGGCCAGACTGCCGTGATCGAAACGGGCGAAGGCCGGAGATCGCAAAAGCCTGCCGCCCGCGTTGGACGCGGCCTCGAAAGCCGCGTCATAACGGCCCAGCCTGTCCAGCAGCAAGGCCTTTTCCCGCCAGGCGTTACCAGCCGTTTCGTCATCGCGGGCACCTGGAATGACTTTCTCCAGAATCCGGATACCGGCCTCCGGATCCCCCTCGCGCCCATGAAGGCGCGCCAGGGCAATGGCGACGAAATCCTGACCGGGATCGAGCCGGTGGGCTTGCTCCAGGGACCGCAGGGCCTCACCATGACGGTTGCCCCGCTCCAGGCACAACCCCATGACGTAGTGCATTCTGGGATGAAGCGGGTCAGCGCTCAAGGCCTGCTCCGCCACCCGCAGCGCGGCCCGGGATTGGCGGGCATTGAGCAGGGCCATCGCAATATCGGCGAGCAGCCATGCCCGGTTGGACACCCTGGCGGGGATCGATGCCGCGGCTTTCTCCAGCACCTTCCCCGCCTCGGAAAAACGTCCCCCGGCACACAAACATCTGGCCAGTCCTTGCATGACCTTCACATCCCGGGGACGTGTCCGGCACAACGCCCGCAAAACCGGCAGCGCCGCTTCCCACCGGCCCGCGTCCATCAACTCCCGGGCCTGGCGCCATTTCGCATCCGGGCTTTCCCGGGGCGGCGCCGCCACTTGTTGCTGCAGGCAACACTGCTTGTACTTCTTGCCACTGCCACAGGGACAAGGATCATTGCGGCCGGTTTTCCGGCGGTTCGATGAGATATTCATAGGCCAGTATGGTGCCCCTAAGCGGGACGCTTTTCAATCCGGGATATCCCGCACCCACTGCGGCAAATAACACACAATCGCCATGGCTTGCGCCAACCCACCGGCTTTTCCGGCCACCTGACCGGGAAAAAACAGAGGCATGAAAATTGCACCGAACAACAGAGGGAAGCACATCATGGAAAGCGACTCCCTGCCGGAATACCGGTCCGGGGCCCCTTTGATTCGATTGACCCCAACCCGCTGAGCAATCGGGCTTTCCTACATATTTCCTCATCAGGACAAAAAAAGAGGAATGGTGCCAACGTACTTCAAACAAGGAGAACCATCATGATGTTAACTGTAAAGATATTCACCCTGCACTTGACCTGCCTGTTACTTGGCACACTGGCAATCCCGGCCAACGCTGCTTTGCTTGGACGGGCACCCGCCACCCCCGGTGGCACTGACTACCGGGCCTACTACGACACGGTACTGGATATCACCTGGATGGCCGACGCCGATCTGGCGGCCACGGAAACCTTCGGCGTCCCCGGCATCAGCCCCGCGGGCGCCATGAGTTGGGACACCGCCCATCAATGGCTCGGCGCCATGAATGCCAATCACTATTTGGGCGGCAACCAGTGGCGGTTGCCGAAACTGTCGCCGGTGAATCAAACCGCCCTGAACACAAATTATTCCGATCAGGGTGATACCGATGTCGGCCTCAACATCAGCGCCCCGGGAACACTCTACGCGGGGAGCACCGCCCATGAAATGGCCCACCTGTATTTCAATACCCTTGGAAACCCCAAATATCCGGCCATTTTCCAAAACTCCGGTCCTTTCCAGCATGTTGGCCCCGGCCAGGGCAATCTGTTCAAATGGTACAGGACTGAATACCCGATACCTGGAGCGCCCAATCTTTTCGCCTTTGCCATGGAATGGGCCGATAGTCATACCATGAACAGGAACAAGACGGATACTCTTGGCGCCTGGGCGGTCCATCCAGGCGATATCGCCGCGGTGCCTCTTCCCGCCACGGTCTGGTTAATGGGATCGGCCATTACCGGAATGATGGCTGGCGCAAGAAAACCCAAGGCCGACTGACTCTCCACGCCTGTTTGCCATTTGCCCGGGTTAACCCAAACCTAGGCATCATCGGCCATCTGACTGTACCAATCCACAGGAGAACAAAAATGACTTTCTCAAATAAACCACATTTTCTTGCCGTAGTCTCATCTGTTTTGTTACTGCTCATTGCATTGACTGTCAGAGCGGAAATGGATCGTTATATCGTCAAGGTAATGCCCGTGCCGGGCAAATCGCCGCCATCGGTGTCCGCGCCGACGGCGGCACGGCCGTGTTGTTGCTGACACCGGAAAGCATTGCCCGGGTCCGTTAACCGGCCTGTTCCGCTTCAGGCGTTTCGCCATTCATCGGCATCACTTCGATCATTTCATCCGGCTGTGTCATATCACCTATCTTGCGTGATATGACACAGCCGAATAGCAGCGTCACCGTTAACTTGTTGATTTTCATTTCACAATAATTGGCATGCTGATTGCTTTTTATCCAGCGTGTGCGAAAGGGATTCTCTTTCCGCACTGATTAACCATAATTTCAAGGAGAGCAGATGATGAAAATGAAAAAACTCACTTGTGCGGTATTGGCATCGGCTGGCATGGCACTCTCGGCCACAAGCAATGCCGCGACCGTGACGACACCGACAGGAAAGGTGACGGATCCCAACACCGTTTTCACCGCCGGGGGTTTTGTCTCCATAAACGCAGGCGCCCCAACTGTTATAGACAACGCTACCCTCGGAACAACCTACTCTGTCACCAATAACGGCCCTAAAACCTATTTCGAAACAGAAGGTAACAATCCTGCCCTGTGGGCACCTGATTCGAACTTGGCTGGACCCAAGGCACACCGGGGCTGGACTCACAATGCCGGATGGCTGTTCTTCAAGCCCACCGCTACCCAGACGGTACAAGCAACCATCGATACGGATCCCGGCAGTCTCCCAAGCGGCGCCAGTGCGACCGATTACCACCCGGCATTTGTCGTCTGGGAAGCCCCCGGCGACGCGGCTGCGTACGGCCCGGGCCCAACTGGCGCCCCTGGCTGTCCAGGTGCTGACTGTGTACCCGCCCACTTTTGGCCACAAACCGCGGACTGGTCACATAAAGGCTATGGACCAACCGGACAAATAGGCTTTGATCTCAAATTCGTTGCCGGCGCTCACGATGCCGACAACCTGAATCCTTATGCCAATATGGATTCAGGTGGAGCATCACTGGTGGATGTTGCCGGCGTCACTGACGGCCAGGCCGGACATCTGCAGAGCGGACCGTTCACCCTGGAAGCAGGCAAAACCTACTTCATGGTGGTTGCCAATGCCCCCAATCACGATGCCAACGGCAATCTGGTCAATGTGCCCGGGGCATTTGACATGAACGTCACCGTCAGCGCCGTTCCCCTGCCCGCGGCCGCCTGGCTGTTCGCCCCGGCGATCGCCGGTTTGTTTGGTTTTGGCCGACGCAAGGCCGTCCAGAAATAAAACCCCTCCAGACAAACCGGAAAAGCGCTTGCAACAAGCGTATTAACACGAGCCGGCCCGTTTGAGGCCGGCTTTTTCGAATGGAGCATGGCGTATGAAACCCATTCCGCATCACCTCTCCCAGAACCACCGAACCGCGAAAATGCCGTCAACCGCAAGACGGATGAAAAGGTGGCGTGAATACGGGGCCGGGGTTCACCCATACCGTATCCAACCGGAAAAACGGCGGGAAGATCAGGATCACCCACGGCGCGAAGATATCCGGCCATCAGACCCTGCCTGGCAGCGCCGCCAATGGGTGGAACAAATCTCGGTCCTGCAACACCACGGCGATCATCAGGGAGCGCTGGCGCTGGCCCGGCGATTGACCCGCGCCGATCCCAATCACCTTCACGGTTTTCAACTGCTGACCCTGTCCTGCCTGCGCCTGGGGCGGCACCGGGAAGCCCTGGACTCAGCCCGCCGGGCGCTGCGCCTGAATCCGGGCAACCCCCTCAGCAGCTTGTTGATGGCCCGGGCGGAAACCGACAATGGCCTGGACAACGATGCCCTGATCCGGCTGGCGGAGCTTCTCGACACCGATCTCGGCGACCAGGAAAGATACTGGACCCTCAAGGAGCTGGCCCGGCTCCTGGACCGGCTGGAAGAATATCCGGCTGTCTTCCCCACCCTGCACCAGGCCGCTGGCATTGCCGCCGGACTACCGGAAATCCAGGACCAGGACAAGACCCGGGTGCTCGCCGCCATGGTCATCTACCAGGAGCAAATGACCGAAACGCTGCTGTGCCGGTGGCACGATGCCGGCTTCCCCGAGGACTGCCCCGCCCCGGTGATCGTCGCCGGCTTTCCTTGTTCGGGTGCCGATGATCTATGCCAATTGTTGGCCAACCATCCCGGGCTGGCGTTCAGCGATGACGAATCCCGTTTCGACGCCTTGATCCAGGCGCTTGAAGACCACCCCGAAAGCCGGGGTAATGTCTTGCAACGCCTTGAACAAATGGATTTCGACGACATTGTCCGATGGCGCCGATGGTACTGGCAACAGCTCGTGGATGGCCGGAAAAAAATACGCCCTGGCCAGCGGATACTGGAAAAGATCACCACCCGCAGCCACGACCTGGGCATTCTGCTCTGCCTGTTTCCCGATGCCCGGCTCGTACTGGCACAGCGCGACCCGCGCGACACCCTGCTCGATAGCTACATGGCCATCCCGGCGCCATCTCCCCACACCGTTCACCTGTTCGACTGGGAATCGGCCGCCCGTTTCCACCGCCTTTGCGGCGAATGGCACGACACCCTGAAGCAACGCCTGCCCTCCCCGGTGCTGGAAGTCAGTTTCGAGGAAACCATCTTGCAACCCGAGGAAACCTTTTCCGCCCTGGCCGATT